>NZ_KV822038.1:281147-365111 GCF_001815805.1 Streptococcus sp. HMSC072D05 | reverse complement strand
GTTTGCTCTTTGATTTTCATTGAGTATAAGTTCATTTTCATACGAGCTGGACTAGAGCCTTATTCTAAGGCACTAGCCCCCGCTACAATTTCTGTAATTTCTTGTGTAATCGCCGCCTGTCTGGCACGGTTATACTGGATTGTCAAATCATTGATGACTTTCTTGGCATTATCAGTCGCCGTTTGCATGGCTGTCATACCTGCAGCATTCTCAGCTGTCTTGGCATCGATGATAGCCCCGTATATCATACTTTCTGCAAACTGAGGTAACAACTGCTCTAGAATCTCATCACGACTCGTTTCCAACTCAAAGGTCAAGCTATACTCTTCATCCGCTTCATTTGGATCTAAGTCAACAATCGGCAACATTTGTTCCACACGCATTTGACTTGTGAGAGTATTGACATGATGGTTGTAACAAACATAGAGTTCATCAAAAAGTTCATTTTGATACATTTCAATCGTTTTTGAAATAATTTTACGAACTTCATCAAAACTTGGTTGGTCAGCCAAGCCACGTAGTTCATAGATTGGTTGAATGCCACGAGCCTTAAAGAAATCAGCTCCCATACCACCAATACAGATTATCTCAAAACCTGTACCATCTGGATGGTATTCTTCTTTCAGCTCCATCACAGCTTTAAGGATGGAAGCATTATAACCTCCAACCAAGCCACGGTCTGAAGTAATAACGATATAGCCTGTTTTCTTAACTGGGCGACTAATGAGCATCGGATTGGTAGAACCACCAGATCCGTTACCATGCAGAATATCCGTCAAAAGCTTACGAACCTTCTGAGCATAAACTTGAAAGTTACGTGCTGCTTCTTCAGAGCGACCTAACTTGGCAGCCGATACCATTTGCATGGCATTGGTGATTTGACTAGTATTTTTTGTTGAGGCGATTTTTGTTTTAATATCATTTAGAGATACTGCCATTTGACACCTCTATTCTTATTGGAAGCTGGATTGATTGAGAAACTCTGTAATCGCAGCATCCAAGACTGCCTCTTCTGGCAAGTCTTTTGTTTCACGAATAGTTTCCAAAATCTCTGGATGTTGTGCATCAAAGAAATCATGAAACTCTTCCTCAAAACGAACAATGTCATCTACAGGAATCGTATCCAAGAAACCATGTGTCAAAGCATAAAGAATGATTACTTGTTTCTCAACAGGTAATGGTTTATGAACTGGTTGTTTCAGAACTTCAACGGTACGACGTCCACGATTTAACTTAGCTTGAGTAGCCGCATCCAAATCAGAACCAAACTTAGTGAAGGCTTCCAACTCACGATATGAAGCAAGGTCGATACGAAGTGTACCAGCAACCTTCTTCATAGCTTTGATTTGTGCAGAACCACCTACACGGGATACAGATGAACCCGCATCGATAGCTGGACGAATACCCGCATTGAAGAGACCATCGCCAAGGAAGATTTGACCATCTGTGATTGAAATCACGTTGGTTGCGATATAAGCAGAGATATCTCCTGCTTGTGTCTCGATAAATGGTAGAGCTGTGATTGAACCACCACCAAGTTCATCAGAAACCTTAGCTGAACGCTCAAGCAAACGGCTATGAAGGTAGAAAACATCCCCAGGGAAGGCTTCACGACCTGGTGGACGACGAAGCAAGAGAGACAGTTCACGATAAGCGACCGCTTGTTTTGAAAGATCATCATAAACGATCAAAACATGCTTCCCTTGGTACATAAACTCTTCTGCCATAGCAACCCCAGCATAAGGAGCTAGGAAGAGCAATGGAGAAGGTTGTGAAGCAGAAGCTGTCACAACGATTGTGTAGTCCAAGGCACCGTACTGACGAAGTGTTTCAACTTGCGTACGAACAGTTGACTCTTTTTGTCCAATAGCGACATAGATACAGGTCATATCTTGACCTTTTTGGTTCAAAATAGCATCAATAGCGATGGTTGTTTTCCCTGTCTGACGGTCACCGATAATCAACTCACGTTGACCACGACCAATCGGAACAAGGGCATCAATAGCTTTCAAACCAGTTTGCAATGGTTCTGATACAGACTTACGTTGCATAACACCAGGAGCCGGCGCTTCTACTGGACGAGACTTATCAGTGTGGATTTCTCCAAGACCGTCAACTGGACGACCAAGTGGATCCACAACACGTCCAATAAGGCTCTCACCAACAGGAACTTCCATGATTTTACCTGTACGACGAATTGTATCGCCTTCACGAATATCTGTAAAGTCACCTAGGATGATAATCCCAACATCTGTTGACTCCAAGTTTTGCGCCATCCCATAAGAGCCGTTTTCAAAAATCAACAGCTCTCCACTCATGGCATTTTCAAGGCCGTGAGCACGCGCAATTCCGTCCCCGATATAGGTTACAACACCTGTTTCAGATACATCAAAATTGGGTTTGAAATTTTCAATTTGTTGCTTAATTAAAGCGCTGATTTCTTGTGCGTTAATTGCCAAAAGAACACCACTTTCTATTTCAAATTTTCTTTAACAACTCGAAGTTGTTGTTTAATACTCACGTCAATTGTCTTGTGATTAGCAAAAATGACAAAACCACCAATGAGTCCTTCATCAATTTGTTCTTTGACGCTCCGCACTTTCAGAGACATTTTTTTCTCTATCAATGGGAGCAGACGTTCCTTCTGTTCATCTGTTAAAGGATGGGCTGAAGAAATCGTGACAACAAAACGATTGGTCTCTTTTTCAAGGCGATTCAAACAATCTGCAATTACTTCATAAAAAAGATTTGCTCTGTGATTGTAAACCAGAACTTGAATAAAGTTTTGCATTAAAGGTGACACAGAGTCTTGAAAGAAACGAACTGTTTTTTCCTTATCTGACTCATCAACTGCCACCTGAGCTAAAAAAGAGGGTAAGCCCGCTTCTTCTGCGACTTGCTTGATTTGATCCAAGTCTGAAAAAATCCGGTCCTCTTCTCCTTTTTCAATCACTAATTGGACAAAAGGCATGCTGTATTTTTCAATTACCTTTGCTGTTTTCTTGTCCATTAGGCTTCTCCTAGCTGATCGATATACTGATCAATGAGTTCCTTATGGGCATGACTGTCAAGGTTTTGTGAGATGATTTTCCCAGCTAGACTAACTGTCAAATCTGCCACCTCGCCCTTAACACTTTGTAAAGCTTCAGCTTTATTTTGCGCAATTTCTTGGTTGGCTTTTTCTTTTAAGCGCCCTGCTTCAAGTTTAGCTTCGGCTAAAATATCGGCTTTACTTTTCTCAGCAGTTCCCTTTGCATTCTCGATAATCGTTTTAGCTTCGGTACGGCTACCTGCTAACTCAGCTTCACGTTTGTTAGCTAGTTCCTCAGCCTTTTTACGGGCTTCCTCGGCACCATCAATATCTGAAGAAATCTTTTCAGCACGTTCATCCAAGATGCTGGAAATATTTCCCCAAGCATATTTTTTCACTAAAAAGATCAATAAAAGGAAGGAACCAGCGATAAGAATAAAGTCACCGATAATGGTACTAATAGTTAAATCCATCTTCTAATCCTCCTCTACTTACTCTTCCCCTTCATTTATTTTTTTACCAATGTACATAGATGACAACATGGTAAATACATAAGCCTGAATACATGAAATGAAAATTGAAAAGGCTGTCCATAACATGTTTGCGATAAAGGCAAAAGGATACCAATACAAAGCATTTTGTGACAAGGCTAATAGCAATCCAGCTAAGACCTCACCGGCAAAAATATTTCCGTAGATCCGAATCGCCAAGGAAGCAAAATTGGTGAACTCTTCTAAAATGTTCATCGGAGTCATAAAGCCAGGTGTAACAAATGCTCTCAAATATTCTTTAACGCCTCTACGACGAACTCCTTCTACATGGGCGATCAAAGTGATCAAGAATGATAGGGATAAATCGTATCCAAGGTTGGCTGTTGGGGAAGTCCACAAGTTATAACCGTTTGTTGTTTGTACTTTTGCCATTAAGCCGATATTATTGGCAACCAAGATAAACAGAAATAGAGAAAACAGAAATAAGGAATAATCCTTGATGTATGATTCTCCAATGTTTGGTTTGGTAAAACCAATCACAAAGTCGTAAATCATCTCAAGAGCATTTTGTTTGCCCTTTGGACGGATGGTCATTTTACGACTTGCCCAGTAGACAAAGGCAAAAACCATCAAAACAGTTACAAGAGACATGGCAAGCAGGGTCAAATCAAAGGATATTGGTCCAATATTAACGGTTGGATTCAAACTTTCTTCCATGGTTTGACACCTCCATTTCTAAATAGAGTTGTCTATTTAATGACAAATGACATCGCCAAGGTTACAAAGAATGTTCCTTCGATAAAGGCAATCCCCATGATCATCAAACTACGCAATTGTGGGATGATGTCTGGTTGGCGTGCTGCAGACTTGAACAAACCGTTCATCAAAAATCCTTCTGCAAGAGATACACCCATACAGGCAAGACATAGACCGAAAAATGTTAAATTCATGATGAATTCTCCTTTTATTTAAAATTTACTTACTTAGTTTAGTCCTAAAATTTGTTTTTGTCAACTTTTTACTTACGTTGGAAGCGTTTCAGATGATTTATTTTTATTTTTGCTATTTTTATACCACTGTATAGATAAGTTTCTCATTTTATGATGAAATGTGTTTCCACTTTCTCTATATTTTCCGAAATAAATTGAAAAATCCAAGTTTAGAACTTGGATAGATTCATTTTATTTGAAATAGTAGGAATAGTGTTGTTTACACCCTGGATTAAATGGAGATTTGCAATAAGGGCAGGCTATTTGTTTTTGATATTCTTGAAATGTTATTGTCCTCATACAAGCCCCACATAAAATCGGTCGATCCTCCGCAAGCGTCAAGGGGTAAGGTGAAAACAAATGCGTTTCTATAGCATTGTGGCACTGATAGCAAGCATAGTATTTTTTACACTCATAGCACTGGAGGGAAATAATATCCTTTTCACCATGATAGTGAACACATCTGCTTTCATTATCTACCAACAATCCTTGCACTTGAATCATTCACTTTTCCTTATCTAGGCACGAACTGTGACACTTGTCCCGTCTTCCTTATAGAGATTGATAAGACCTTCTTTGAGAGCTCGAACCATATCCCCAGCTTGCACAGGTTGAGGAACCTTAATGGTCAAGAGTTCCATTGGATTTGGAGCACGGTCGATTTTATTGCCCTTGGCATCATGAAGATCTTCGATATAAGTATCAAAATGACGGAAACCTGGTCCATAAAACTCAACTTGATCGCCTTCGTTGATGACATTTCGTTGACGAATGGTTGCCGTTTGGGTCGCATCATCATAAGCAACCACTTCAGCGACAAACTTGTATTCAGGAATTTTACGACGTGCGCCAAATAACTGTTCATTTTCAGACGGCGTACCGTAGTAGAAACCTGTTGCCAATTCACGCTGGGCAACCTTCCACATCTCATCCACCAAGTCTTGTTTGATAGCTTCAAATTTCTCAGGACTTTCGAGATAAGCATCTACAGCTGCCTTGTAGCAGTTGGTAACTGTTGAAACATAGTGAATAGACTTCATACGACCTTCAATCTTGAGACTGTCTACACCGTTTTCGATCATATCTGGAATATGGTCAATCATGGACATGTCAACGGCTGACATCGAAAATTCTTCTGGAATTTCACCTTTAAGACTCTTGCGTTCTTGACCAAAGGGCATGTCATAGAGATCGTATTTCCAACGGCAAGACTGTGAACAACCACCACGGTTGGCATCACGCATACTCATGTGGTTTGATAGCGTACAGCGACCTGAGTAAGAAATACACATGGCTCCATGGACAAAAGCCTCAATCTCAACATCTGTACGTTTGCGAATCTCTGCCAATTCTTCCATTGAAACTTCACGGGCCAAAACCACACGAGTTAGACCAAGTTCTTTCCAGAACTCTAGAGTTTCATAGTTGGTTGCACTGGCTTGAGTTGAAAGATGGATTTCTAGACCTGGTGCTTCTGTTGCTGCAATCATAATCAAGGCAGGATCTGACACGATCACTGCCGCAATCCCGATATCACGCAACTTACGGAACCATTCTCCAGCACCAGCTTCGTTTCCTTCGTGCATAACCATGTTAGCAGCCACATAGACCTTGGCACCGTACTTAGCAGCAAACTGGACACCTTCTTCCATCTGCTCAAAGGTAAAGTTACCCGCACGGCTACGAAGACCATAGGCCTGTCCACCGATGAAAACTGCGTCCGCACCATATTGAACAGCTACTTTCAGTTTTTCTAAAGTCCCAGCAGGTGAAAGAACCTCAGGACGTTTTAATGTTTTTGTCATTTTTTCTCCTATTTGCAATATAAAAGTTTGACGTTTTTCCTTCTCATTTTATAGTAAATAAGTGATAAAATCAAGCCTAGACAGATTGTTTTGACAATTCTAATCTTCTTAGAAACGAAAAACTAGTCTTCTGAGACTAGTTGTTTTCAAGATAAAATTCAAAACGTTCACCCACATACTGACTCTTGACATATTCAAAAGCCGTACCATCATCGAGATAGGAAACCTGAGTCAAGGCTAGAATCGCATGCCCTTTCTCGACTTCTAAGTAATGGGCAATCTTTTCCTTAGCCAATCTCGCATAAATGGTCTGTTGGGATTTTCCAATTCGGTAACCATGTTCTTGCAAGGTCTGAAAGAAATGACTGGTTACTTCTTCTTTTTTAAAATTTTTAATAAACTTTTCGGGAATAGAAGCAACTTCATAGACCAGAGGAACTTGATCGGCATACCGAACCCGCTCCATGCGGATAATATTCTCTGTTGGAGTAATCCCCAGCTTTGCGACCTCTTGCTCATTTGGAATGGTTCTTCTGTAAGAAATGAGTTGGCTGGAAGGTACTTTCCCTTGAGATTTGACAATCTCCGTAAAACTGGTTGTTCCTCGCATTTTTTCTTGGACACGAGTGCTAGAGACAAAAGTCCCACTTCCTACACGACGCTCCAAAACTCCTTCCTCGACCAAGAGAGAGATAGCTTGGCGTAATGTCATCCGGCTAACTTGAAACTGTTCAGCTAAATCTCGCTCACTTGGAAGCCTCTCTCCGATTTTCCAATAATGCTCATCTATATCCTTCTTGATCTGATCGTGGATTTTCATATAAGCTGGTAACATGATTTTCACTTCTTTTCTTTATTTTCTCCATTGTACCGTATTTGCTAAGAAAAAGTCAAACTTCGCCTTGTTTAGTTGGTAATTCGCCCCTATTTGTGATAGAATATTGAAAAAGATATTTCTTTTGAGAAAGGAAAAAGATGAGCAACATTTCAACTGATTTGCAAGATGTCGAAAAGATCATTGTGCTGGACTATGGTAGCCAATACAACCAGCTGATTTCACGCCGTATTCGTGAAATTGGTGTTTTTTCAGAGCTAAAAAGTCACAAAATCTCAGCTGCAGAGGTTCGTGCGATTAACCCTGTAGGGATCATCCTCTCTGGTGGACCAAACTCTGTATACGAAGATGGTTCATTTGATATTGACCCAGAAATTTTTGAACTTGGCATTCCAATTTTGGGAATCTGCTATGGTATGCAACTTTTAACTCATAAACTTGGAGGAAAAGTTGTTCCTGCAGGTGATGCTGGTAACCGCGAGTATGGCCAATCACCACTTACTCATACCACTTCTGCCCTCTTTGAAGGGACTCCTGAAGAACAGATTGTTTTGATGAGTCATGGCGATGCTGTTACAGAGATTCCAGCTGATTTTGTTCGTACTGGAACTTCTGCTGACTGTCCTTATGCAGCTATTGAAAACCCAGAAAAGCACATTTACGGTATCCAATTCCACCCAGAAGTGCGCCATTCTGTATACGGAAATGATATCCTTCGCAACTTTGCCCTTAACATCTGTAAGGCTAAAGGCGACTGGTCAATGGACAACTTCATCGACATGCAGATCAAGAAAATCCGTGAAACTGTAGGTGACAAGCGTGTTCTTCTAGGTCTATCAGGTGGTGTTGACTCTTCTGTTGTTGGGGTTCTTCTTCAAAAAGCAATCGGTGATCAATTAATCTGTATCTTTGTAGATCACGGTCTTCTCCGTAAGGGAGAGGCTGACCAAGTTATGGACATGCTTGGTGGTAAGTTTGGTTTGAATATCGTCAAAGCAGACGCTGCAAAACGCTTCCTTGACAAACTTGCTGGCGTTTCTGATCCTGAGCAAAAACGGAAAATCATTGGTAACGAATTTGTTTATGTCTTTGATGACGAAGCAAGCAAGCTAAAAGATGTAAAATTCCTTGCTCAGGGAACGCTTTACACTGACGTGATTGAGTCTGGTACAGATACAGCCCAAACCATCAAGTCACACCACAACGTTGGTGGTCTTCCAGAAGACATGCAGTTTGAATTGATTGAACCATTGAACACTCTTTATAAAGACGAAGTCCGTGCCCTCGGTACAGAGCTTGGTATGCCAGACCACATCGTATGGCGCCAACCATTCCCAGGACCAGGTCTCGCTATCCGTGTCATGGGTGAAATCACTGAAGAAAAACTAGAAACTGTTCGTGAGTCTGATGCTATCCTTCGTGAAGAAATCGCTAAAGCTGGACTTGACCGCGATATCTGGCAATACTTCACTGTCAATACAGGCGTTCGTTCAGTAGGTGTTATGGGTGACGGTCGTACATATGACTATACCATTGCCATTCGCGCCATTACTTCTATCGATGGTATGACAGCTGACTTTGCCAAGATTCCTTGGGAAGTCCTTCAAAAAATTTCTGTACGTATCGTTAACGAAGTAGACCACGTTAACCGTATCGTCTACGATATTACAAGTAAACCACCTGCAACCGTGGAGTGGGAATAGAATTTTCTATAAAATAATAAATAATACTGCTGGAGCATGGACTACAGTAGTATTATTTTTTATAATTTCAATATTAAGAAAATTTCTCGACTCTCAACTCCGCTTTTTAAATCCCTAAAACCATGCTATAATATAGTAAGCATAGATCCAATAACCTAATGATAAAGATTTCTTACATCATCCGTAAGTGTTATTCTACTCTGATTCATATTATAATGAAATTAACAAAAGATGGAGGTGTCTCACATGGAAACAATTTTACGAGTAGAATCATTAAAAAAGCATTATGGAAAAGATCCGAATATCACCAAAGCCTTGAACGGTATATCTTTTCAAGTTGTCAAAGGTGAATTCTTAGGGATTATGGGGAGCAGTGGTTCTGGGAAAACAACCCTTCTTAACTGTCTCGCTACTATCATCAAACCAACTGACGGCTCCATTCAAATGCAAGAAAAAGATTTAGGTCAGTTAAAAGGGAACCAGTTAGCTGATTATCGTGGCAAGGAAATTGGTTACCTCTTTCAAAATTTTGAGCTTTTGGACAATCTGACAGCCAAAGAAAATATTTTACTCCCCTTGTCTTTGCACAAGGTCGATGCCAACGAAAGCAAGGTTCGATTAGAATTGCTCTCCCAATATCTAGATATTTCTGAACTCCTGGATAAGTTCCCTTCTCAATTATCAGGTGGTCAACGGCAAAGGGTAGCTGCTGCGCGTGCTTTGATTTTAGACCCTAAGATTGTATTTGCAGATGAGCCCACAGGAGCTTTGGATTCAAAAAATGCGACCATTTTGATGCAAAAATTAGCTGAAATGAATCAAGTGGAAGAAACCACCATTCTCATGGTGACACACGATTCAGTCGCAGCCAGCTTTTGCAACCGCATCTTGTTCATCCAAGACGGAAAACTATTCCATGAAATCCGACGCGATTATCCAAGAGAAAGTCAGGAAGATTTTTACCACAGAATACTAAAGGTCATGGCAGCCCTAGCTGGAGGTGATGGCAATGTTTTCTAAATTAGTCTCAAGAAATAGCAAGAGAGATCGAAAAAATAATGGCTTGTACTTCAGTTCCATGGTTCTTTCTATTATCTCCTTTTACATCATCCTTTCTTTGTCACATCAAGATGTGATGATCTTTCTAAAACAAATAGAAAGTGACGCTGTAAATAAACTCTTTAGCATGATTCCGATTCTTTACGTAGCAACGCTCTTTATTCTCTTTTTTCTAGTCTACTTCGCAAGCAGTATGCAGATGGAAAGAAGAAAACATGAATTTGGTGTGTATCTCACATTAGGCATGCGAAGAACCAAACTGTTCTTGCTACTCCTCCTTGAGGATTTGAGAAACAGTGTCCTTGCCCTTGGAGTAGGTCTTCCAATTTCAATCTTGATTTCAGAACTAATCAGCCTAATAACCGCTAAAATTGTGGGACTAGGAATTATTGAGCATCAATTTTCTCTATCTACTACAGCTCTACTCTATACAGTCATCGGCTTCCTAGCCGTAAAATTAGCTGTTTTTGTTCTTTTAAGTGCAAAAACAGCCAATAAGGAAATCGGAAACCTGCTTGCCTATTCACCCTCTGGAATGAAGAAACTACTCCCCAAGGGTGTGTACCTTCTTGCTTCCGTCCTAGGGATTTTACTTCTTGGAACAGCCTATTACATGGGTATGAGTGGACGAGCTTGGGAGAGTGTCATAACCATGGGCATCACTGTTTTCTTGGGGACTCTAGGAACTATCCTCCTCTTCTTTGGTATGCGTTTATTTATAGACTTCTTGGTTAAGCTTGGAAGCAATCGAAAACTTCATGCCTATAATTTTAGACAGATTCAGGAATTAGTTATCCAGCGCTCAACTATACTGGCCATCTGCTCCCTCTTAATCTTCTCTGCCTTGTGCCTCTTTGGAGCAGGTGTTGCTATTTCAAGTGGCAATTTAGGCAATCAAACCCACGTATTGGATTATACATTTAGAAATAGCAAGCAGGATACAGATGAAAATCTTGATGTGAATACAGTTAAAAAAGAGCTTGAAGCTGCTGGACTAGCATCACAGTTTTCAAAGATTCTGCAAATTAAAGTAGGCAAACCGAAAGAACACGAGTCCGTGTCCTTCGAAGAGATCATCAAGGAGTTGAAAAAGCAAAAAGGCAGCAAGAACATGGAAATTTTGCTCCAAAGATTTAAACAGTCTACTACTTCCCACCTCATACCAGTTTCCGAATACAATGAACTTAGAAAGGCTGCCAATCTCCCTCCTCTAGAATTAACTAGCAAGGAAGCCTACTTGTATATGGGGAAAGATTTTCTCCCAGATGAAAGTCTCGTCAACTCTGTTCTGAAGACGAAGCCTCAAATCAACGTCATGGGGAATGAGGTGAAATTGATTGGAGAGGTGGAGTCTTTACCGATTGTAACGGATCGTGAAATCACCCTCTCTGTTGCCCTCATAGTCCCAGATGAAGTCTTTATGAACTATACAGACAGTCACTACTCGAACTATGTCAGCGGTATCTTGGCTCCTGAGCTGGTCAAAGAAAAAGGCTTGATGAGAGCTATCTCAGATACGAATGAAAAGCTAGATCAAACCTCTCTTGGCTATGAAAGCTATATACAAAATATGGGAAGACAATTATTTTACATTATCTCTGCCAGCTATATCACTATCTATCTGGCTATCATCTTCCTTGTTGTGGCAAATACAATCATTGGCGTTCAGTTTTTGATGGGACAAAGACAATCCTACAGACGATACCAAACCTTGATCCATCTCGGAGCCAACTACGAAACTCTTTGTAAATCTTCAGAAAAGCAAATCAATTGGTATTTCGGTCTGCCAATAGCCCTTGCACTTATCAGTAGTAGCTTCGGAGTGGGCTCCCTCCTCACAGGAATAGTACCAGCCAGTGCAAGAATGGTCATGGGGCAGAAATTTATCACAGCCATGCTGATAGTACTGCTCTTAGCAGGTTTTGAAGTCATCTATATCAGAATTGTAAAGAAAAATAGCAACAAATACTTGTTGTCCTTAATGGAACCCAAAAGAGATGAATAAGATAGAATAAAATAGGAAAAGGAGGAACCAATATGAAGCATATCCTGGTTATTGAGGATGAGGCCTTGATTCGAGATGAAATTGTCATCTTGTTAGAGAAAGCGAATTATCAAGTTGATAAGTTGACTGACTTCAAAGATACAAGCCAACAAGTGCTGCAATACGATACGGATCTAATCATACTGGATTTGAATTTACCAGGAGAAACTGGTTTTCAAATTTGTAAAAATCTCAAATCCAAACGCTCTGTGCCCATATTGGTTCTCACCTCCCGTGAACAACTAAAAGATGAGATTTACGCCCTAAAATTAGGGGCTGACGAGTACTTAACAAAACCTTTCAAGAAAGAAAGATTCTTGGCTCGTATAGAAAACATCTTGAAACGCTATGAAGGTAGACAAAATTTGCTTGAAAAAGATAATTTTCTGCTGGATAGACAGACCTATACCCTTTATATCAATGGACACTCGATTTTACTCCCCCAAAATCAAGGGAAATTGTTAGAAACCTTATTGGTTACTAATGCTCCTGTCGTCACAAAAGAAGAACTAAGTATGAAACTGTGGAATACAACTGAGTTCATCGATGAAAATGCCCTACAAGTAAACATTGCAAGGCTAAAAAAGGTGATGAAACAGGCTGGCATTGCCCTTCAAGTCAAGTCCGTCAGAGGTATTGGTTACAAGCTTGAAGAGGTAAGTCCAGATGAAACATAATCTAAAATATCTAGCTAGTTATCTGCCTTGGTTACTTGTTCTCTTAGCATTTGATCTATTTACAGCTGTCCTGCTTTGGCTTTCAGATGTGAGAATGTTTCAAGCCCTCATCCTTCTCTATATTTTAGCCACCGTCCTGCTTTTTTTCATCCTATCATTCTTACTTATAAAAACAGAAAGAAAAAAATCATCTGCCTATAAAGCCTTCATAGCCAATCCCAAGACGGATACTGAGCTTGAATTATTGCATTTATCAAGTGCCTCAGAAAAAGAAAGCATTGAAAAAATAGCAGATACACTTTATCAAAAGCAGGCTGAAATAGGAAAACTCAACTCATTACTAGCCGAGTATGAGGACTATGTTGAAAAATGGGCGCATGAGATTAAACTCCCTCTGTCGCTTCTTTCCCTCCTTTTGGACAATCAAAGCGACCAGTTGCCTGAGGATACAGCTTTTAAGTTGGACTATGTGAAAAAGCAAATCCAAGAAAATGTATCACAGATCCTATTCTACTACAGGGTGAAAAGTGAGAAAAATGATTTTCTATTTGAATACCTTGACCTAGAAGAGTGTATCCAAGATCTTTTGGAAAACTTTGATCCCTTGCTCAAAGAAAAGAAATTTACGATTAAGGTAGAAAACATACAAGGAATCTGCTACACCGATCAACGCAGTTTTGAATTTATCCTCTCTCAAATCCTAGCCAACTCCATTAAATATAGCTCCGACAAACCCGAACTCAATATTTATATATCAAAAGACAAGGGACGTACAAGTCTGATTATTAGGGATAATGGCTGCGGAGTTAAAGCTTGTGACTTACCTCATATCTTTGAGAAAGGTTTTACAGGTGATTCAGGAGAGACAAGGAAAAAATCAACAGGCATGGGCCTATATCTGGTCAAACAATTAGCAGATGCTTTAAAAATCGAAATCACAGTAAAATCCGAATGGATGCAAGGCTTTGAAATCTCTCTTTCTATTTAGTCATTTTTCAATTAAGAAAATTGCCTAATCATAGAAAGCACATATTTTATACCAAAAAGGAAAGCACTTCTGCTTTCCTTTTTTATTTACGTTTTTTCTTCGCTTTTTTCATTTTGTTGGCCATACGTTTCATAGACTGTTTCATGGCAAATTCACCGATTTTACCTTTGAGTCCGCCACCAAACATCTGGCTCATATCTGGCATGCCTGCTCCTCCGAGACCTGACATATCCGGCATTCCACCTTGTCCCATCATGCCTTCAAGGGCAGACATATCCATCCCTCCCATATTTGACATATTTTTTGGAAGGTTATTTGGATTGATTCCCATTTGCTTCATCATCTTGTTCATATCGCCAGACATGACACCTTGCATGAGCTGTTTGGCCTGGTTAAAGTCTTTGATAAATTTATTGACTTCAACAAAGGTATTTCCAGAACCTGCAGCGATACGACGGCGACGGCTTGGATTTAACAAATCGGGATTTTCACGCTCCTCAGGTGTCATGGAAGATACAATGGCACGTTTGCGCGCAATCTGACGCTCGTCCACCTTCATGTTTTGAAGGGCTGGATTGTTAGCCATACCTGGAATCATCTTGAGCAAGTCTTCCATTGGTCCCATATTTTGCACCTGATCCAATTGATCAATGAAATCATTGAAATCAAAGGTGTTTTCGCGCATCTTCTCAGCCATTTCAAGGGCTTTTTGCTCATCGTATTCCTGAGAAGCTTTCTCAATCAAGGTCAGCATATCCCCCATACCAAGGATACGGCTTGACATACGATCTGGGTGGAAGGTTTCGATATCTGTTATCTTTTCACCCGTACCAGTGAACTTGATAGGTTTTCCAGTGATGTGGCGAACAGACAAGGCCGCACCACCACGAGTATCCCCATCAATCTTGGTAAGGATGACACCAGTTACTTCCAACTGAGCATTAAACTCACGGGCAACATTAGCCGCTTCCTGACCGATCATGGCATCAATGACGAGGAGGATTTCATTTGGCTGAGCCAGTGCTTTAACATCACGAAGCTCATTCATGAGAAGTTCATCGATTTGTAAACGCCCTGCCGTATCAATCAAAACATAGTCGTTGTGGTTGGCCTGCGCTTGCTCCAAACCTTGGCGAACAATCTCAACAGCTGGTACTTCTGTTCCAAGTGCAAAGACTGGAACATCAATCTGCTGTCCAAGTGTTTTCAACTGGTCGATGGCGGCTGGGCGGTAAATATCCGCAGCAATCATCAAAGGACGAGCATTTTCTTCCTTCTTGAGTTTATTAGCCAGCTTACCAGCAAAGGTCGTTTTACCAGCCCCCTGCAAACCGACCATCATAATAATGGTTGGAATTTTTGGTGACTTGATAATTTCTGCCGTATCGGAACCTAAAACAGCTGTCAATTCCTCATCAACGATTTTGATAATCTGTTGGGCTGGATTGAGGGTATCAATGACCTCGTGTCCGATTGCACGTTCACGAACCTTCTTGATAAAGTCCTTTACAACAGGCAAGGCAACGTCGGCTTCCAGCAAGGCCAAGCGAATTTCTTTGGTTGCTTCCTGGACATCAGCCTCAGAGATTTTTCCTTTTTTACGTAGATTTTTAAAGACGTTCTGTAAACGTTCTGTTAAACTTTCAAATGCCATTTTTCTTCCTCTTACTCTCTATTATCAATGCTTGTTAAAATTTCTATCTGCTCCTGCAGAAAGTCATCCTTGGGATAACGCTCCAAGATCTGGTCAAAAATCTGACTGCGGACAATGTAGTCCGAATACATGTGCAGTTTCATCTCATAATCTTCTAGAATCTTTTCCGTCCGCTTGATATTATCATAGACAGCCTGACGACTGACACCGAACTCTTCAGCAATCTCAGCAAGACTATAATCATCAGCATAATAGAGTTCAATATAGTTCATCTGCTTGTCTGTCAAAAGCGCCGCATAAAATTCAAAAAGGGCGTTCATACGATTGGTTTTTTCGATTTCCATAACTTTTATTATACCAAAAAAACTATTATACTGCTAGAGTAGAAGCACTTCAAATAGAGTAAGGAGAAGAAAAAAAGAACCTTGCAAGGCAAGATTCTTTTAGTGTCTGACTTAAATAATTGTTCTTCTGGGAACTTAATCGAATTAAGCTTCGATTTCTGTAACCATACCTGAACCAACAGTACGTCCACCCTCACGGATAGAGAATGTAGTACCTTGTTCTACGGCGATTGGGTGGATCAACTCAACGTCGATAGTCACGTTATCACCAGGCATTACCATTTCAGTACCTGCAGGAAGTTCGATTGAACCTGTAACGTCAGTAGTACGGAAGTAGAATTGTGGACGGTAGTTGTTGAAGAATGGAGTGTGACGTCCACCTTCTTCTTTAGTAAGGATGTAGACTTCACCTTTAAATTTAGTGTGTGGGTTGATTGAACCTGGTTTAGCGATAACTTGTCCACGTTCGATTTCGTCACGTTGAACACCACGAAGAAGGACACCTACGTTATCTCCGGCAAGACCTTCGTCAAGTTGTTTACGGAACATTTCAACACCAGTAACAACTGCTTTTTGAGTTTCTTCTTTGATACCAACGATTTCGATTTCGTCGTTGACACGAACAGTACCACGGTCGATACGTCCTGAAGCAACTGTACCACGTCCAGTGATTGAGAATACGTCTTCGACTGGAAGAAGCAATGGTTTTTCAGTGTCACGTTCTGGTTCTGGGATGTACTCATCAACAGTGTTCATCAATTCCATGATGATGTCTTCGTATTTAGAGTCACCTTCAAGAGCTTTAAGAGCTGAACCTTGGATAACTGGAAGATCGTCACCTGGGAAGTCGTATTCTGACAAGAGGTCACGGATTTCCATTTCAACCAATTCAAGCAATTCTTCGTCGTCTACCAAGTCAATTTTGTTCATGAAGACGATAAGGTGTTTAACACCAACCTGACGAGAAAGAAGGATGTGCTCACGAGTTTGTGGCATTGGTCCGTCAGTTGAAGCTACTACAAGGATAGCTCCGTCCATTTGAGCGGCACCAGTGATCATGTTTTTAACGTAGTCCGCGTGCCCTGGAGCGTCGATGTGAGCGTAGTGACGTTTTTCAGTTTCGTACTCAACGTGCGCAGTGTTGATAGTGATACCGCGTTCGCGTTCTTCTGGAGCAGCATCGATAGACGCATAGTCTTTTGGTTGGTTAACTGCTGAAGGCAAGCGACGTGCCAATACAGTTGTGATAGCTGCAGTCAAAGTAGTTTTACCGTGGTCAACGTGTCCGATAGTACCAATGTTAACGTGTGGTTTACTACGATCGTATTTTTCTTTTGCCATTTGAGTAAAAGCCTCCAATAAAATATATTTTATAGATAGACAGTAGGCAATACAGTCTAACTTTCCTTACTATTTTATCAAATTTCTGCTAAATTGCAAGTGTTTTACACATATTTTGTGAATTAATCTAAATCTTATCAAATCCTGTTCTTCTGCTTCTTTATAGCAATATGAATTCAAACTTCTTTTTGTTTGGAGATAGTATTTTCATCAAAAAATCAGGTTTCCCTGATTTTAATTTGATTCTGTTTTTTCCAGTTCCTTAGCTTCTTTATGGTTTTCATATAATTTCGCTAGGAACTTAGTAATTTCTTTAAAAATAGAGTAAGTAGGTACTGCTACGACCATTCCTATGACACCGTAGATATTACTTGACAGTAAAAGGAGCACCAAGATTGTAATCGGGTGTACTTTCATAACCCCTCCAACGATACGTGGATAGAGAACATTTCCGTCAATCTGCTGAATAATAAGCATATAAGCAACCGCAATCAACATACGATGAGGATCCGTGAACACATTGGCAATCACCATTGGAATTAAGCCAATACTTGGACCAACATAAGGAATCAAATTTGCGATTCCAGAGAAAATAGCAAAAACTAGGGCGTACTTTAATCCGATAACGCTATAGCCAATATAGGCTAAACATCCAATAATAACCGCATCAATCGCAATTCCACTGATATAACGGGCTATAGTTGTATTGAGATTGGTTAAAAGGCTAGAAAGATTCAATTTGTCATGTTTTAAGATGGTACGTTCCAACATTGGTAGCAACTTATGACCATCCAACAAGAAATAAATCAAGAATACAGGGGTCATAATGAGAATCAGAACCGTACTAAACAAAGCTGAAAGAACGCTTCCTAAACTGTTGCTGACGCTATTTAGGATATTCTGGAGGATATCCACATAGGAGAGATTCAGTTGTTGAATAGTTTGTTGAATATCAATATTTTGGAAGACTGGATTCATGGACAAATCAATGATCAAATCTTGTAGTCTACTATAGATGTTTTGACTAGAAATAATCAAGCTGGTCAACTGATTAATCAAAATCGGCAAGAGATAAACGACCCCCACAACGATAGCACCAATTAAGGCACAAAGAGTGACCAAGACACCAATTAGACGATTGATCTTACATCTCTTTTCTAAGAAAGTAACGACTGGATTTGTAATGTAGTAAAAAAATCCACCAAGCAAAAATGGAATCATGATGGTATTCACAACCGTCACGAAGGGAGTAATGATGGCCCCCATTTCTCTCCAAAGATAGAAAATCAGTGTTAATAATAAAATTTCAGCTGTCCAAAAAAATAATTTGTTTCTACGGAACATAGGTATCCTCCTTCTCTCTATTTTACCACATTTCTGAAAAAGATAAGATGGCTTTAGTAAAAAAGCGAGAATATTTTTTTTCTTTATGATAAAATAAAGTTAATATGAAAAAAATAATTTTATCTTTTATGACACTTTTAGTTTTTGGAACAGCTTCTACTGTTTCTGCTCAGGAGTTTGATGTTGCTGCTAAACATGCTATTGCTGTCGAGGCTACAACTGGAAAAATCCTCTATGAAAAAGATGCAAATCAGCCTGTAGAAATTGCTTCTATTACAAAACTAGTTACAGTTTATCTGGTCTATGAAGCTCTGGAACAAGGAACTATCAGCCTATCTACACCTGTTGATATTTCGGACTATCCTTACAAACTTACAACTAATTCTGAGGCGAGTAACGTCCCTATGGAAGCCCGAAATTATACTGTTGAACAGCTATTAGAGGCTACAATGGTATCCAGCGCGAACAGCGCTGCGATTGCACTAGCAGAAAAGATTGCTGGTTCTGAGAAAGACTTTGTAGACAAAATGAGGGCTAAACTTCTTGAATGGGGAATTCAAGATGCAACTATTGTAAACACAACTGGTTTAAATAATGAGACACTTGGCGATAATATCTATCCTGGTTCTAAAAAAGACGATGAAAACAAGTTGAGTGCCTACGACGTTGCAATCGTCGCTCGTAACCTCATCCGAGATTATCCTCAAGTTTTGGAAATCACCAAAAAACCAACTTCTACATTTGCAGGACTTGAAATCCACTCAACCAACTATATGTTGGAGGGAATGCCTGCCTATCGTGGTGGTATTGATGGACTAAAGACAGGTACTACTGATAAAGCTGGTGCTTCATTCGTTGGAACAACTGTTGAGAAAGGGATGCGTATTATTACGGTTGTTTTGAATGCAGATCAACAAGATACCAACCCTTATGCACGTTTTACTGCTACTTCTGCACTTTTAGATTATATTTCTGCAAACTTTGCCTTAAAAACTGTTGTTCAGAAAAGTGAAGCATACAACGATAGTAAAGTAACAGTTCTGGATGGTAAGGAAGATAATGTGACAGCTGTCGCTAAGTCAGACATTTCCATCGTCCAACGCATCGGAAGCGGTACTACACCTACTCTCCAATTCACACCGAAATCAACATCAGAAATGGCTCCATTGGAAGAAGGCAAGGTTGTTGGTACTCTAACCTATGATGATCAGGATTTGGTCGGTCAGGGCTATCTCACTTCCGACAAACCATCTTTTGAAATGGTTTCTGAAAAGAAAGTAGAAAAAGCCTTCTTTTTGAAGGTTTGGTGGAACCAATTCATCCGCTTTATCAATGAAAAATTATAAAAAAATCGCGATTCTTCGCGATTTTTTCTTTATTTCATTTCTTTAAAAGCCGCTTCTGCATCAGCGTTGCTAATAGCACCAAATTGGATTTTTCCGATTTTACCTTGACTGTCAATCAAGTATTCTGTTGGAATACTACGAATTTGGTAGGCTTGGAAGGTAGTTGCTTGCGTATCATATAGAACTGGAATATCCTTGTAGCCTTGTTCTTGGTACCATTTTGGAAAGTCTTGAACTGTTTTTTCACCTTGGAGACCAGGTGCAATGACACTCAAGATTTCAAAGTCTCGATCTTGTTTGGCAGCTAGTTCCATCAACTCAGGCATGCTTTTTTTACATGGTCCACACCAAGAAGCCCAGAATTTCAAATAAACCTTTTTCCCTTTATAGTCTGATAACTTCACTTCTTTGCCATCCATAGACTGCAAGGTGAAGTCTGGAGCATCCTTACCGACTGCGATTTGTTGTACAGCAGGTTGTTTTGGACTGCTTGTCTGTTTGGTTTCTTTTTCACCACAAGCAATCAACAAAAATAGAGACATGAGGCTCAATCCAGCAAAAATAACTTTTTTCATATTTTTCTCCTTTTATCCAAGAATTCCTGACAAGGCATTTAACTGCCCTAGCATTAATAATAATCCCATCAAAATAATCAAAGCTCCCCCGATTTTTTTTAGTAGGATCATATGGGGTTTTAATTTACTAAAATAGGGCATGATCCAGCCCGAAGCCAAGGCCAAAACAATGAAAGGAAGGGCCATTCCCAATGTATATACTAATGTTAACACGGCTCCTTGCCAAGCACCATTGCCTCCTGAAGCTGCAAGAGCCAAGACCGAACTTAAAACCGGTCCGATACAAGGGGTCCAACCAAAACTAAAGGTTATCCCAAGTAAAAAGGCTGACAGATAGTGATTAGACTTGGATTGTTTGAAGGTGACTGTCTTTTGAATCTCCAGTTTATTGAAATGCAAGATTTCCATCTGGTGAAGCCCTAAAAGAATAATGACTATTCCCATAGCATAACGAAACCAGTCTGCATAGAGCATGTGCCCTAGGAATCCAGCTCCAAATCCTAAAATAAAGAAAATAAGGGAGATTCCTGCAATAAAGCACAAGGTTCGAATTAAACCAGACCATGCAACGTCTCTTCCAAAAAAGCGAAAGCTTTTCGAATTTCCCTGATCATCCAGTAAAATACCAGCATAGACAGGTAGCAAAGGAAAGATGCAGGGTGAAAAGAAGGACAGGATACCAGCTAAAAAAACGGATACTAGAAATATAATCGACTCCAACGAATTACCTACTTTCTCAAAATTCTAATCCTATTTTACTACAAAAGAATAAATTTGTAAGAAGTCTGCTACGCTTATTTATTTTGATAAAATTTGACACAAAAAAAGGAGCTAAGCTCCTTTTTTTAATACGTTCCTTCTTCACCTTGACTAGTCAAGATAACTGGACCGTCTTTGGTAATCACGAACTGGTGTTCATATTGGCAAGACAGGCCGCCATCTATAGTCTTATGAGCCCAGCCAGTCTTCATATCTGTATCAATTTCCCAGTCACCAGTATTGATCATGGGTTCAATAGTTAGTACCATTCCTTCACGGAGACGGAGTCCACGCCCTGCAATACCGTAGTTAGGAACCATTGGCTCCTCGTGCATAGTTGGACCAACACCATGACCAACCAAATCACGAACGACACCGTAACCGCGACTTTCAGCGTATTCTTGAATGGCTGCACCGATATCACCGATACGATTGCCAACAACTGCTTGCTCAATCCCTTTATACATAGCTTCCTTGGTCACGTCCATCAGGTTTTTCACTTCTTCAGACGGTGTACCAACCGCATAAGCCCAACATGAGTCAGCTAAACCACCAGTATAACTTTGGGTGTATTTTTTCATTTGCTCAACATTGTTGAAGTTGAGTTTAGATACATTGAGGTCGGATTTGGCAATCGGACCACCCAGTACCATGTCAACCTTGAGCAAATCGCCATCTTTCAAGATGTAATGACGTGGAAAAGCATGAGCTACTTCGTCGTTGAGAGAGCAACAAGTGGCATAGGGGTAATCCATGACTGCACCATCTACTCCAATCTGTAAAGGAAGGAAATTCTCCTCTTTACAACGTCGACGAACGTACTCTTCAACTTCCCACATATCTACGCCCGGCTTAATCAAATCACGTAAGCCGATATGGATACTTGCTAGGAAATCACCAGCCTTGTCCATGGCTTCGATTTCACGTGCTGATTTTAAAGTTATCATTTTTTCTCCTAGATTCTAATTAATTTTAACCGTAACATTTGCTTTTGAAACAATCTGATGACCATGATAAATATCATAATCAATAATAGCTGAACGTCTCGTGTGGTGAATAATCCGAGCCTGAATCCGCAGAGTATCATCTATCTGCACAGCCTGCAAGAAATAAATCAACATCTGCTCAATGATGAGATTACGTCCGCTATTGACAACGAGGTCTTGGGTCATATGGTTGAGGATTTCAGCCAAGACTCCATTAGCAAGGACACCATTTTTCTCCAGCATGAAAGGCTCAACAGTAATGACGACTTCATCATGATGATAGGATAGTTTTTGCCCAATTTGCTCGGAGAAAGTTGGCAAAGCTGAAACCTGAGAACGGCTCATCTTTTCCATGACATCTCGTCTCGTTACTACTCCAAGCAAGGTTTGGTTACTTCTGACAACGGGAACCATCTCAAAGTCTTCTGCAATCATTCGTTGACTGACATTGGCAATATTGGTCGCTAAGCCTGTTACAAAGATACTTCGCGTCATCACCTTGTCAATCGTTGTGCTGGGGGATTTATCTCCTGCGTCACGCATAGTAACAACCCCGACAACCACTTGGTGTTGGTTAATGACTGGGAAACGGCTACTTCTGTTCTTACGGACCAAGTCTAGATAGTCTTTGACTGTATCCGTTTCTCTCAAAAAACCATACTCATGACTGGGACGATAGAGCTTTTCGACTGTCAGAATATCGGTTTTGATTTGAACATTTGAGAGGGCTTTGTTAATCATGGTCGCTACTGTAAAAGTGTCATGTTTACTCCTCAGAACTGGAATCCCTTTTTTATTAGCCAACTCAAGAACATCGTCCTGGACATGAAAACCACCTGTCACAAGGACCGCATTTTCATTTTCCAGCGCTAAAAGTTGAATGCGAGTGCGGTCTCCTACGATCAAAAGACCACCATCATGGAGATAGGACAGGATATTTTGCTCTGTCATAGCCCCAATGGAGAATTTGCTAAATTCTCTCTCCAACCCTTCCTGACCAGCTAAAACTTCAGAGGAGGTGACTTCAGCAATTTCAGCATAGGTTAGCCGCTCAATAGCCACTTTTTGGGACTTGACCCGTATAGTTCCACTACGTGGCCGAGTTTCAACGATGCCACGATTTTCAGCTTCTTTAATAGCTCGGTAGGCTGTTCCGTCACTAACACCTAGGTGATTGGAAATACTGCGAACACTAACTCTCTTCCCAATTGGCAACTCTTCCAGATAGGACAAAATTTCCTGGTGTTTACTCATTGAATTCTCCTTTTATGTATCGAAATTCAAGATAGTCCCTCATTTTTCGTGTATAGCGATCGCTTCCCTTAAACTGTCGGACGAGGCTAAAACCCGATTTTAAGGCTACTTTTTGACTAGCTTGATTCTCCAGATGAGTGATGATGGATAATTGTTTTAAACCAAATTCTTCAAATGAAAGCTGACATAGTTTGGTAACTACTTCTGTCATATAACCTTGTGACCAAGAATCCTTTTTTAAGAAATAACCAATTTCTGCTTCTTTTTTGATTTCATCGATTTTTTCAAATTTAATAGAGCCAATCATTTCCTGATTTCCTTGAAGACAAATTGCCCAAACACCCAGAGGATTCTTCATAAAATAGTTAGCAAGTGCGTACTGACTTTCTTCCAAATTTGCTTGACTGGGAAAAATAAACTGCAAATTCTCAGGGTTTGAAGCAATCTCGAAAAACGCTTGACTGTCACTAAAAAAGAAAGGACGCAAATACAAGCGCTCCGTTTCAAAAAAAGAAAACATTGCTAATTTGGTCCAAATATTCATAATCACCTCAACGGCTTAGTCTTCAACGAGTGTAATATCTGCTCCAAGACTACGCAATTTTTCAATAATATCTGAGTAGCCACGAAGGATAAACTCAATATTCGTAATTTCAGTCTGGCCTTGAGCCATCAAGCCAGCGATGACAAGTGCAGCACCAGCTCGCAAGTCTGTAGCTTTTACACTTGCCCCGTGTAAGTTACGACCACCGTTGTAAATAATGTGATCGTTTGTAGTCGTAATATCCGCATCCATTTTTGCTAACTCAAAGACATGATTGACACGTTTCTCATAAATCGTATCAATAATCGTTCCACGACCTTGCGCAGTTAGTAAAAGTGGCGTGATAGGCTGTTGCAAATCGGTTGCGAACCCTGGATAGGGTGCAGTTTTGATATTGATGGCCTTTAAACCAGACTGTTCTTCAACGAAGATACTGTCTTCTGAGACCGTCATACGAACGCCCATTTCCTCTAGTTTGGCGATAAAGCCTTCTAAATGTTCATAGAGAACGTTGTTAATGCGAATTCCTTTTCCTACCGCTGCAGCAAGTGAAATATAAGTTCCAGCTTCGATACGATCTGGAATTACTTGGTGACGAGTCCCATGTAGTTTCTCGACACCATCAATAATGATAATATCAGTCCCTGCACCACGAATATGGGCCCCCATGTTGTTCAAAAGGGTAGCAACATCGATAATTTCCGGTTCACGAGCCGCATTTTCAATGACAGTACGTCCCTTAGCTTTAACCGCAGCAATCATGGTGTTAATAGTTGCTCCAACGCTGACGGTATCCATGTAAATACTTGCGCCATGAAGCCCCTTACCTTGGGCAGATAAATTCATATTATCTCCCTCATAGCTGACCTTAGCACCCATGGCTTCAAAGGCTTTTAAGTGAAGGTCAATCGGACGAGGTCCCAGATCACATCCACCAGGAAGTCCAACTGTAGCTTCACCAAAGCGACCTAAAAGACTTCCGTAGAAATAATAAGAAGCACGCAAGCTATTAATTTTGCCATAAGGCATAGGAATGTTTTGAACACCTCTTGGATCAATCTCCAAGACATCGTCATAACGCTTAACAGATGCCCCCATGATTTCCATGATTTCGACAAGACTAGCAACGTCTGAAATATCTGGAACACAATCTAAAGTGACAATATCATCTGATAAGATAATAGCTGGAATAAGCGCTACAACACTATTTTTAGCACCACTAATGGTGATCTCACCTTGCAATGGACGTCCACCATTGATGACAATTTTTCTCATGTTTTACTCTTTCAAAATTTACTAAAAAGGTCTTTTCGTTCTATTATATCATAATTTTCAGTTTTTTCCCATTCCTATTTACTAAATACCATTCCATTTTGATAAAAAAAGACCTATCATTCAAGCTGTTCAGCTTGAAATGATAAGTCTTAATGTTAGATTAACGTACTGTACGGATACGCATTGTGTTTGTACGAACAGCTTCGCCAAGTGGTACACCTGCAACGATAACAATATCATCACCAGATTCTACCAAACCTTGCTCAACTGCAATTCTTTCAGCGAGATCAAACATATCATCAGTGTTTGATGGGCGATCAGTTGTTACTGGGATAACTCCCCAGTTAAGCATCAAACCACGCTGAGTCAATTCATCGAAAGTGATTGCCAAGATATCAGCATCTGGACGGTATTTAGAAATCAAACGAGCAGTGTGACCTGTCTTAGTAAGAGTAACCACCAACTTGATATTCATAGAGTTTGTCGCATCCTTAACAGCTGAAGCCATAACCTCAGTCTTAGAATTACGTGACAAGTTAACAGACGACAAGCGACCGTATTCTTTTAAAAGAGTTTGAGCGTTCTTGTCAATTGTAGCCATTGTTGTTACTGACTCAAGTGGGTATTTACCATTTGCAGACTCACCTGAAAGCATTGTAGCGTCGGTTCCGTCGATAACAGCGTTAAACACGTCTGATACTTCTGAACGCGTTGCACGTGGTTTTTCAGTCATAGTTTCAAGCATGTTTGTTGCTGTGATAGCGACTTTACCAGCTGCATTTACTTTTGTGATAATCATTTTTTGGTAAACTGGAACCATTTCGAATGGTACTTCAATACCCATGTCACCACGGGCAATCATGATACCATCAGCTACTTCAAGGATTTCATCCAAGTTATCGATACCTTGTTGGTTTTCGATTTTCGCAAACAATTGAACGTGACCATTACCAGTTTCTTCACAGATTGCACGAACTTCTTCAACGTCTTTTGCAGTACGTACAAATGAAATAGCGATGAAGTTGATACCTTGTTCCAAACCGAAACGGATATCATCGTTATCGCGTTCAGCAAGTGCTGGGAAAGGAATTTTAGTGTTTGGGATGTTTACACCTTTTTGCTTAGCAATGATACCGTCATTTTCAACGACTACTTCAAATTCACGAGTTGCATCGTCTTTTACGAAAACACGAAGACCCAATTTACCATCGTCAACCAAAACTTGGTGACCAACTTCAACATCATCGTAGATATCAAGGGCACCAGCAACGTTCAAAGCAATCACATCACGAGTTGATTTGATTCCTTGTTTAGTTGCAACACGGATTTTTTCACCAGTTTTGTATGAGTACTCTTTTGCGTCACCTTCAAACAATTCTGTACGGATTTCAGGTCCTTTAGTATCAAGAAGGAAACCAACTTTTTTACCTGCAAGTTTTTCAGCAAGTTTAACAGTTGCCATACGCTCACCTTGTTCTTGGTGGTCACCGTGTGAGAAGTTGAAACGGAAAGTGTTTGCTCCTGCTTCAATCAATTTAGCAATATTTTGAGCTGAAGCTTCAACATCAAGTTTTTCACCCCAGTATCCGTCTTCACCGAATTTTTTACCACCACGGATTTCAACCGCAGGACCTAAAGTTGCAACGATTTTTACACGTTTGTTCATGATTTTTGTGACTCCTTTATATAATTCGACCTTTTATGGTCATGTTACCAAATTAATGAAAGTTGATTAGGACAAGCTCTTGTTCAAAGCAGAAAGTTCAAGATCAGCTTTATGAGGGTTGTTAACAATAATCTTACCTTCTGCAGTTAAGCTAAACAAAGCTCCTTCTTCTGCTGTACCAAGAATTGGATTTTCAACCATTTTTTCGTTACGGATACCAACAGCGACACCACCGATTCCTTGTTTAAGGAGTTTAACAGCGTGTGCCCCCATGCGTGATGCCAATACACGGTCACGCGCAGTTGGTGATCCACCACGTTGGATGTGACCAAGTTCTGTTACACGAAGGTCACTAGTGTCTCCTGCTTCTTTTAGTTTTTGACCAAATTCAGCTGCTGACATAACACCTTCTGCCAAAACGATAATGTTGTGTTTTTTACCGTGCTCATAACCAGCTTTGATACTAGCTACGATATCTTCCATCTTGAAGCCTTCTTCAGGGATGATAATTTCATCAGCACCAGTTGCGATACCAGCCCAAAGAGCGATATCACCAGCGTTACGTCCCATTACTTCAACAACGAAAGTACGACGGTGACTTGATGATGTATCACGAATCTTATCAATCGCATCCATTGCAGTCGTAACTGCAGTATCAAATCCGATTGTAAAGTCAGTACCTACGATATCGTTATCGATTGTACCTGGAAGTCCAATAGCAGGGAATCCATGCTCAGTCAAGCGCATAGCTCCATGATAAGAACCATCACCACCGATAACTACGACTCCTTCGATACCGTGTTTTTTCAATTGCTCAATCCCTTTAAGTTGGCCTTCAAGTTGTGCAAACTCAGGATAACGAGCAGAATGAAGGAAAGTACCACCACGAGAAATGATGTCTCCTACTGAAGCAGCATCAAGCGGATAAATTTCACCGGCAACCATACCTGCGTATCCATCATAGATACCAAAAACTTCCATTCCTTCTGAGATTGCTTGGCGAACTACTGCACGGATGGCAGCATTCATACCAGGGGCGTCTCCACCACTGGTCAAAACAGCAATACGTTTCATTTGGTTTATGCTCCTTTTTCTTTTAACATTCCTACTGATTATACCACATTTAAATCGAAAATTCTTCTATTTTCCGTATTTTTAGCGATAAATCGTTTTCATAGCAATTCCCTCTAATTTTTCCTCTAGAGCAGAATCTTTTCTTACAAAATGTTGTGTAGAAACAACCGTTTTTCCTTCCTCTTCATACCTGATAATGACAGGGATTGGGCCTTTGTATTGTTCTAGGATATTTGAAATCTCTTTATCATTTTCATGATTTTTAACTTGAATCCAGAATCGTTCCGCCACTGCTTCTTTCAAATCTTGTGCAATCATTTGCAGACGACCATCTCGAGATTGAACTTTGCCATTGATGTAGTAAAATTTCCCTTCGGATAAATTGGAAGCAAATTTTCTATATTGGTCTGAAAATACAGTTACATCCATCCGAGACTTACTATCATGAACCTGTAGAAAAGCCATACTCTCGCCTTTCTTGGTTCGAATCACTTTAATCTTTTGCACTTCAACTAGGAGAGTGGCTTGAGCTCCCTCGGTTAGATTAGTGATTGGAGTGGTCGGATATAGGGCTTGTTTGGCAAGAGTTTGGAGAGGATGGGGACTGATACCTACCCCAATCAGTTCCTGCTCTTTGTAAAATTTCTCTGCCTCAGTAAAATCATCAGCTTCAGTCCAACTATAATTTGTATCCGCAAAGAGTCCACCTAACTCCTCAACAAAGACAAATAAGTTTGGTAGGTTCACTAAGATTTTCTGGCGATTCTTGTCAAATTCATCAAAAAGTCCTAGTTCAACCAAAGGCGTCAAAAGCGACAATTTCTTGTAATTCTTGGGAAGACGTGTGACAAAATATTCAATGCTTGAGAAAGGACGATTTTCAATAATCCAGTAAGACAAATCTCTTGGCATTCCCTTAATGGCTTTTAGACCAAGATAGATTTTCTTCTTAGCAATTTTATCATGATAGGGAATGCTGTTGATTGCTAAGGGAGCTACTTCAAAGCCCATCTGCAATGCATCTACAATGTAATCACTGCTAGAATAGTTCAACATAACTTGAAAGAAAATAGCAGGATAGTGTGTCTTGAAATAAGCTAGTTGGAATGCCAGTGCTGAGTAGGCATAAGCGTGGGATCGGTTAAATCCATAGCCTGCAAACTTTTCCATCACTGCAAAAACTTGGTTGGCCTTTTCTTCTGTATGCCCCAATTTCATAGCTCCTGTGATAAAATCTTCCTTCATCAGATGCATCTCTTTGGCATTTTTCTTACCCATGGCACGTCTGAGAATGTCGGCTTTACCAAGACTGAATCCTCCAAAGCGTTGAGCTACCTGCATAACCTGCTCTTGATAGAGCATAATACCGTAGGTTGATGAAAGGATGTCTTCTAAGGCAGGGTCTAACACCGTCACCTTTTCTTTACCATGCTTACGAGCGACAAAATTATCAATATAATCACTTGCCCCCGGTCTATTGAGGGATGTCGTTGCTACTACCTCTTCAAAGACTTGCGGCTGAACTCGTTTCAAGAGCCGAATGGCGCCAGGTTGTTCAAATTGGAAAATCCCCTTGGTATTTCCAGCAGCAAAGAGGGCCAGAGTTTCTTTGTCTTCCAGGTCAATCTCTTCGATTTTTAGATGAACGCCCTCTGATTCCGCAAGTAATTCTTTCATTTTTTGTACGAAAGTCAGGTTACGTAAGCCGAGGAAATCCATTTTTAGAAGTCCATTGGCTTCAACACCATGAGCATCATACTGGGTGATGAGCATATCCTCACCATATTTTAGAGGAATATAGTCCGTCAAGTCTTGGTCACTCATAACGACTCCTGCCGCATGGATAGAGGTCTGACGAGGATACCCTTCAATCTTTCGAGCAATCTCAAAAGCTTTTTGGTATTCGATCTTACTATTGATGACCTGTCTAAATTGCAAATTCTTTTCATAGGCCGTCGTTAGCGTATCTCGGAAACTGATTTTTTTCGTAATATTTGTTAATTCGTACTCAGGGACACCATAACGTTTGAAAACATCACGAATTGCCTGTTTTGCTCCAAAGGTCGAATAAGTGACAATCTGTGCCACATGTTGACTACCATAGCGATCACGAACATAGCGAATGAACTCCGGCCTATAAAGGTCAGGGATGTCGATATCGATATCGGGCATGGTATAGCGCTCACGATTTAAAAAGCGCTCGAAAATCAAGTTCTTCTCAACCGGGTCAATTCCTGTAATATCCAGTGAGTAAGCCACCAGACTACCAACCGCAGAACCACGCCCCATTCCCATATAATATCCTTGGGAACGTCCAAAACGGAGCAAATCCCAAACTACAAGGAAATAATCGTCAAAGCCCATATCATGAATCACAGCTAATTCCTCATTCAGTCGCTCATGATAGATAGCTGAGGTTAGCCCCTTGTCACTCAAGCCTTGCTCAGCTCTCTCTCTAAGTTCTTCGACCGCTGGTCTTTCAGGATTAAAGCGAGGGAGTTTTAAACTTGGGTCGATTTGATAGCTTACATTCTCTATCAGACCTTGGAGATTGGCAAGCGCCTGAGGGAAGCGATTTTTAAACCGTGCTTCCAAGTCTGAGGCAGGTAAAAAAATCCCTTGTTGTGAATGCAGATCCACTTCTCTCAGACTGACATTGTCCTTGACTGCTGATAAGATTTGTAAAACTTGAATATCTTCTTTTTCAAAAGAGTTGACCTGATAGAGTGGAAGAATTGGTCTAGTAAAGACTTCTTGAGGAGTATCTAGACTGACACCGATAAAATAATCGTGCCCCAAATCTAACTGTTCGATTCCCTCAAAATAGGGAACAATAATAGCAACATCTTCGAGGTGGGAGGTGAAGTCAGACCAATTTTTCCGTCCAGTCATTTTTAAAGTGGATAACTTCATCAACTCTTGATAACCTTTAGTGGATAGGGCTAGAAAACGTAGAGAGAGATTCTCCTCATCTTTGACCAAGGTCATTTCTAAACCAATTAAAGGTTGAATGCTATGCTTACGAGTTGCTTCTAGAAAATGATAGGCTCCATAGAGATTATCCACATCCATGATAGCAAGGTGAGAATAGCCGTATTCTTTAGCCATTTGTAAATATTTTTCAATCGAAACCACACTTTCCATAAAACTATAAACAGTCTTGGTGTCGAGCTGTGCAATCATTTCTTCTCCTCCTTGCTTTCGTTTTACTACTATTATACCATTTTAAGCTGGATATTGAAGCAACTCTGCACTTTCTTTTCAATATCCTCAGTTACAAACTTCTTCTCTTCTTAGTGTTAAATTCTTCACTTTTCAAAGGAAGAAAATAAAAATTAATATTATATAATAGTTTTAAATGTAAATTTAGATATATTTATACCAAACGAAGAATAATAAAGATAGGAGTTATATGCAGTTTTACATATAAAAATCTCTAGAAAAAGGCTTACTTCTATAGTATTTATTCAGTATTTTATAATAACTTACCAAATAGATATGCTGGTTTAAGAAATTTATTTCATTTAAGTTTATTTATTCCATTTTTCCCTCTTTTTTGATATAATAAATTTAGTTGTTTTCAAAGGAGAGAAACATGCGTTTTAATCAATTCAGCTATCAACCAACCACTAGTTCTCAACGATTTGAGGAATTAGAAGGTCTTGGTCTAAAGCTGTCACCCCAACTGTCCTTAAAAAGACAGTTTGAAGATTTCATTCGTTGGAGTTTTTTCACTTATTCTAACACGGATTATGCCTTGTCGACTTTGGCTGCGGATAAAGAAACAGATTTAGTAACTTTTTTCCAGTCAGACCGTGAGTTAACTGCGGAGATTTTCTACACAGTAGTTTTTCAACTTTTAGGATTTAGCTATCTTGTTGACTTTGAGGATGCCGAACAGTTTCGTAAAGAAACTGGTTTTCCTATTGTTTATGGAGATCTCATTGAAAATCTTTATCAGTTACTCAATACGCGAACGAAAAAAGGAAATACGCTCATCGATCAGCTTGTTAGTGATGGACTCATTTCAGAAGATAATCACTACCACTACTTTAACGGTAAGAGCTTGGCAACCTTCACTACTCATGATGTCATTCGTGAAGTCTTGTATGTCGAGAGTCGTGTGGATACTGATAACGACGGTCTCCCTGACTTAGTCAAGGTCAGCATTATTCGCCCGCGTTATGATGGTCAAGTACCTGCTCTTATGACTGCCAGCCCTTATCACCAAGGGACCAACGACAAAGCCAGTGACAAGGCTCTCTACAAAATGGAAGGGGAGCTTGAGGTCAAACTGCCCCACACCATTGAACTTGAGGAACCTAAGCTGAATTTAGTTGAACCTCATGGTCAAGCAGAAGTCGTCTCAGAAGCTGAAGAAAAGCTATCTCATATCAATAGCTCATATACTCTAAATGACTACTTCCTCCCACGTGGATTTGCCAATCTCTATGTATCGGGTGTTGGTACCAGGGATTCCCAAGGGCTCATGACCAATGGTGACTACCAGCAGATTGAAGCTTATAAAAATGTCATTGATTGGCTTAATGGTCGTTGTCGCGCCTTTACTGACCACATGCGGAATCGTGAGGTCAAAGCTGACTGGTCAAACGGCAAAGTCGCAACAACAGGTATTTCTTATCTAGGTACCATGTCCAATGGTCTCGCCACCACTGGTGTTGATGGCTTAGAAGTCATCATCGCAGAAGCAGGTATTTCCTCTTGGTACAACTACTATCGGGAAAATGGTCTAGTAACCAGCCCAGGTGGTTATCCGGGTGAGGATTTTGACTCACTTGCTGAACTGACCTACTCCCGCAACCTCCAAGCTGGTGACTATATTCGTGGCAATGAAGCTCATCAAGCAGACTTAGAAAAGGTTAAAGAGAAACTCGATCGCAAGACTGGTGACTACAATCAGTTTTGGCATGACCGCAACTATCTGCTCAATGCTCACAAGGTTCAAGCTGAGGTCGTCTTTACGCATGGTTCCCAGGATTGGAACGTCAAACCTCTTCATGTTTACCAGATGTTTCATGCCCTTCCTAGCCATATCAATAAGCACCTCTTTTTCCATCATGGTGCCCATGTCTATATGAACAACTGGCAGTCGATCGACTTCCGCGAGTCCATGAATGCCTTGTTAAGTATGAAATTGCTAGGACTTGACTCAAGCTATCAACTTCCGACTGTCATCTGGCAGGACAATATCGCACCGCAAAAATGGCAAGGTCTTGATAACTTTGGCAAACAGGATGAACTGCATACCTTCTCTCTTGGAACTGAAGAAAAAGTGATTCAAAACCAGTATGATCAAAAAGATTTTGATCGTTATGGAAAGACTTACCAGATCTTCAACACCGAACTTTACCAAGGTAAAGCCAATCAGATCACCATTGACCTTCCAGTAAGTCAAAACCTTTACTTAAATGGGCGAGTGGCGCTGAAACTTCGTGTCAAAACGAGTACGAACAAGGGCTTATTATCAGCCCAACTGTTAGAACTTGGACAAAAGAAATATCTGCAGCCTTATCCAGCTGTTTTAAGTGCTAGAACCATTGATAATGGTCGTTACCACATGTTAGAAAATCTCTGTGAACTGCCATTCAACCCAAGTGCCCAACGTGTCATCACCAAAGGCTACCTTAATCTTCAAAATCGAACCAATCTCTTGACGATTGAAGAAGTCCAACCAAATGAATGGATGGACTTCAAGCTAGAGCTTCAACCAACTATCTACAAACTTAAAGAAGGAGATACTCTCCGTTTGGTTCTCTATACAACAGACTTTGAGATTACAATTCGAGATAATACAGACTATCAGTTGACTGTTGATTTAGCACAGTCTAGTCTTATCCTACCTTGTCAAAAGGTATAATCTACCAGACTTTCAATATGAAAGGATTCAAAGGAAAAGTCAATGAATTTGACCATTGAACTTCCTATAACAAAAGTTTTCCACTTGAACAGTCGAATCAAACATAAACTTTGTATCAAATCCACAGTTCATCTAAAAGCATTTTAGAAGCCCCTAGATAGAACTTGGACAAAAGATACTCCCCCTAACCAACATGTGTAACCATTTATCATATTCGCTACTAGACCACATGTTGGAAATCTCTGTGAATTAACATTTAGAGTGAATTCACAAAACGCCGTGACAAAAAGCTACCCAAATTGAATGATTCACTGTCATTAAAGAACATCAATGTAGATGAACGGATTGCTACCCAGTTTATCTGCACGCAACTAGTGACAAAGTTAAAAGAAGGAGAATCTCTCCATCTAGTTCTTTATCCTACTGACTGCGAAATCATCATACGTGACAATACCGCCTACCACCCGACTGACGTTATCGTTCAGTCCACGCTACTGTACCTTGTAAAAGGAGTACTTACTTTATGAACAAATCAGAACACAGACACCAACTTATCCGCGCCCTCGTTTCAAAAAACAAAATCCATACACAAGCTGAATTACAAGCCTTATTAGCGGAAAATGATATCCAAGTGACTCAGGCTACTCTATCACGCGATATCAAAACCATGAACCTTTCAAAAGTGCGCGAAGAGGATAATTCTTACTATGTGCTAAATACAGGGTCTATCTCCAAATGGGAAAAACGTCTTGAAAACTATATGGAAGATGCTCTTGTTATGTTGCGTCCTGTGCAACACCAAGTTATTTTGAAAACTTTACCCGGTTTAGCCCAATCGTTTGGATCTGTAATTGATTCCTTGGCCTTTCCAGATATCGTTGCAACCCTTTGTGGAGACGATGTCTGCATGATTATCTGTGAAGATGCTACAAAAGCGCAGGCTTGTTTTGAGAGTCTTAAAAAATATGCGCCACCATTTTTCTTTAGTGAATAAAACAAATCCCGTGATTAAAAGATCACGGGAATTTTTTATTTCTTTGACTGTGTTTCTTCTTTCTTTGTACGTGCCAATCGAAGAGCGCGTTTAGGATTGAGACGATTAAATAATTCTTCTAGTTTCTTTTCATTCCATACATCTGCTGCAGAAACAAAATTGCCATCTGCATCTCGGAATGATATCGGTTTATCTCCCATATCAATCTCCTAGTCTACAAATTCAAATTCAAATTTACCAATGCGGACCAAATCGCCATCTTTGGCGCCACGCGCACGAAGGGCTTCGTCAACTCCCATACCACGAAGCTGACGGGCAAACTTCATGACCGATTCGTCACGGTCAAAGTTGGTCATGTTAAAGAGTTTCATGAGTTTTTCACCAGAAAGTACCCATGTCGCATCATCATCACGACTAATCTCAAAGGCTTTTTCTTCCTCGTCAAAGCCATAGTAAGCCTCTTCTTCCATATCGGATTCATCATAAATCGGGAATTCTGGAGTCTTGTCTAACAATTCAGCTGTCGCATCCAAAAGAGTTGCCAAACCTTGCTTGGTCAATCCAGAAATTGGGAAGATGGCTGGAAGTTCCTCAAACTCGTCGTAGTTTGCTGCCAACTTTTCCTTGAAAGTTTTCAGATTTTCCTGACTTTCAGGCATATCCATCTTGTTGGCCACGATAATCTGTGGACGTTCCATGAGACGAAGGTTGTAGGATTCTAATTCCTTATTGATAGCAAGGTAGTCCTCATAAGGATCACGTCCTTCACTAGCTGACATATCGATGACATGGAGGATAACTCGAGTGCGTTCGATATGACGAAGAAACTGGGTTCCAAGACCAACCCCTTGACTGGCCCCTTCAATCAAACCTGGAAGGTCTGCTACTGCAAAAGATTCACCTGACTGTGTACGAACCATACCCAAATTTGGGACAATCGTCGTAAAGTGGTAAGCACCGATTTTGGGCTTAGCTGAAGTGATGACACTAAGCAAAGTTGATTTTCCAACAGATGGGAAACCGACCAAGCCAACATCCGCTAAGATTTTCAATTCCAGTTGCAACTCGCGTTCTTGTCCTGGTTCTCCATTCTCAGAGATTTCAGGTGCAGGATTTTTTGGAGTGGCAAAACGGATATTTCCACGACCACCTCGACCACCATGAGCCACGATAAACTCTTGACCATGTTCAATCAAGTCTGTAATGACTTTTCCTGTTTCCGCATCACGTACAGTAGTCCCCTGTGGTACGCGAACACGAAGATCTTCTGCACCACGTCCGTGCATTCCTTTGGTCATCCCTTTTTCACCAGAATCAGCCTTGAAATGACGGTTATAGCGGAAATCCATCAAGGTACGTAAGCCTTCGTCTACCACGAAAACAACGTTTCCTCCACGTCCACCATCACCACCCCAAGGACCGCCATTAGGGACATACTTTTCACGGCGAAAGGCAACCATGCCATCGCCACCATTACCAGCCTTGACCTTAATCTTGGCTGTATCTAAAAACATACTCATATTTTCTTCTCACTTTAAAAAGGCTGGGGAGAACCCAGTCATTAGTTATTGTTTCTATCCCCGTAGCTTGCTTAGAATCTACTAAAAGCTCCAAGCGCAGTTGCAAAGATACCAGCAAGGGTTACAAACAACATGATGAGCACGACAACAAGTGTCACCTTTTCAAACAATGTTTTTTTACGTTTTCCGTTATCTCCAAAAGCCATAACTTCTCCTTTTTCTATATAATTCTAATTTAATATTCTGTTGAAACTGGTGCAATCAACCATAAAATGATATAAGCAAGGACTCCTGTCCCATAACAAAATGCAAGAACAGCCCAAATGACACGAACAATTGTTGGATCAATATCAAAATAATGAGCAACTCCTGCGCATACTCCACCAATTTTTTGATCTTTTCCGCTTCTCATTAATTTTTTCATTTTTTCTTCCTCTTATTCTATTATTTGAATTCGTCTCTCCAATAATCTCTGATGCTAGACAATTGTTTTCGAGACGCTCTTAAAATACGCTTGGATTCTTTTACTGGGCTTGTAACAGCTTGTTGAGGTAGATAGAGAATCGTTTTTAAGAAGCGCTGAGTGACAGGTTGTCCATCATGTAGCTCATGTTCAAAGTTATTTGAGATAATGGCATCAAGGTAAAACTCATGAACTCGTTTCCCAAAATTTTCAGCCGAAATCTCGTACAACTTATCAGCCAACTTTTGTTCAGACATATCAGGAGTAGCGATCAATGCTTCAAGGATAGCGCCCGCAAGCTCTCGTTCTCCATAGTAGAGGGTCCCAAACATTTTATCATTGATCAGATTTTCAAGATAGGGATTGCCATGAGCAATAACAGGCGTTCCACTGGCTAGACTTTCTAGATAGGTTAAACCCTGAGTTTCACTCGTAGAGGCTGAAATAAAGAAATCAGCTGCTTTATAGTACAAAGCTGTTTCACTTGGAGCAATCATACCTGTAAAAATCACATGTTTTTGTATGTTTAATTTCTCTGCTTGTTCTTTCAGACTATTCAGATAAGGTCCGTCTCCAGCAACAACCAACTTCACCTTGTCTTCTTCTTTCAAAACCTGCGCAAAGGCAGCTAAGACTGCTTGGATATTCTTCTCATAAGAAATACGCGAAAGGCTCAGCAGCATTTTCTCACTTTCCTGAATACCTAACTTCGAACGAAGCTCTAGTAAGTTTTCCTCTTTGATCTCAGGTCGTTCAAACTTAGCCAACTCAATTCCAGTTGGGATGACCCGCTTTTCAACCTTGACTTTGTATTTCGATAAAAGGTCACGAACAATCTCACTAGGGCAAATCACGCCATCTACATCATGAAGGAAGCCACGCACCAAATATTTTACCATACTCGGACGAATTAGCATGCCCTTAGCAATGTAATGCACATAGTCTTCATACTGGGTATGGTAGGTATGAATAACTGGGATTTTCAATTCTCTCGCAATCCAAATTCCTAACAAACCAAGAGAAAATTCTGTCTGGGTATGAATGATATCGAGTTGATACTGCTTGGCAATTTCAAGCGCCTTTGTAAAACCTCGGTAGGCAAATCGTCGATCCTTAAATGCAAAGAAAGGGACACTCGGAATGCGAATAATTTGCCAATCCTCGTATCGGTTCACGTCTTTATCAGTCGTTGTAAAGATAAAAACTGCATGCCCCTGCTTTTCAAGCTCAGTTTTCAAGGTCCGTATACTAGTCGCGACCCCGGAAACCTGAGGGAAATAGGTATCTGTAAATAAACCAATTCGCATAAATTACCTCACTTTTTGCCCAAAGCAGCCTGTTCTCGATAAAATTTTAACCAGATTTCCAACAAATGCTCCTCAGAGTACTCTTTGGAGATCTCGCGAGCTTTTTCTTTCAAGTCCTTTAAGGCTTCAGGGTCATTCTTGTATTCTAGGATTGCTTCTCTCATCTCGGAAACATCACTTGTAGCACGATAATTCCCATCAAGAATAACCTTATACAAATCCAAATCTCTTAACATAATAGGAGCCTCGCAACTAGCGGCCTCTAAGATAGTCATAGGGAATAATTCATTGTAACTTGGTAGCAAGAATAGATCCGCCATAGCGTAAAGCTCCCGCATCCGTTCCGGTGACACAATTCCAGGGAAAATAAGATTTTTGGGTGGATTGTCCATTATCTTCTTGTAGCGTTCATAACCATCTGTCATCCCACCAAATGAAAAACCACCTGCCCAGATAAAGGTAATTTCTGGCAATTCCTCAGCAAGACGGATAAAGTCATCAATCCCTTTACGTTTCTGAACCTGACCCGCACCGATTACGACAAACTGATCTTCCGCAAGATCCATTTCCTTTCGGAGTTGTGCAACCTGTTCAGCTGGTAATGGATGCCATTTTTCTTTGTTTACAAAGTTTGGAATATAAGTTACTTTTTCACGCGGAATACCAGCAGCCACCAAATTCTCGATAAACATGGGATTGACCACCACCAAGTGTTCCATTCGGTTGTAAAAGGAAAAAACATAGCGTTTGACAATTCCTTTTAGGAAAAATGGAATCTTCAAACTCCCCTCAAGCGTATCAGGCAAAAAATGCACATAGCCAATTTTTCTCCCAGAGCGTTTCTTTTGGAAAGTAGATAAATAATAAGGGAAATCAATAGTGTGAAAATGAGTTACATCTGCCTCTACAGGAAGATTCTCCGTAACAATCAACTGGTCTTTGGCATCGCGGTGAAGGAGACTAACCAATTCTCGATAAGCTCCTGACACTCCTTGACCAGCTACTTTTTCACTTGAACTTAGCATATTAATACGCAATTTTTCGTTTTCCATACCTTTCATTATACCATTTTATTTCCAGAAAATCAGCAAAAGAAAGAAGAGACGATTGGAAAAAGGATAAAATTATCCTATTTTCCAATCGTCTCTCACATTTTTCTTAGTCTTTATTTAATTCCTAGGGCGATACGCGCGTATCGGCTCATTTTTTCAACCGTCCAAGCTGGATACCAGACCAATTTAACTTCGGTATTGGTTACCTCAGGCACATCTGTCATCGCATCATGTATCTGGTCTGTCAAAAGGTCAGCCAGTGGGCAGCCCATAGTTGTCAAGGTCATATCAATTTCAGTGTGACCTGTTTCACCATCAAAACGAATTTCATAAATCAAACCTAGGTTGACAATATCAATCCCCAACTCAGGGTCGATGACTTCTTCCAAAGCATTTAAAATGCGTGTTTTGATCGTTTCAATTTGCTCTTCTGTATAAGCCATGTTATTCCTCACTCTTAGTCTTCAATAAAATCACGAAGGGGTTTGCTGCGACTTGGTTGGCGCAATTTTCTCAAAGCCTTGGCCTCAATCTGACGGATACGCTCACGAGTCACGTTAAAGACTTTACCAACATCTTCAAGAGTACGCATTTTTCCATCATCTAGTCCGAAACGCAAGCGCAAGACGTTTTCTTCACGGTCTGTAAGAGTATCCAAAACTTCATCCAACTGCTCACGCAAGACGATACGAGTTGTGTAGTCTACTGGATTTTCAATCACTTCGTCTTCGATAAAGTCCCCAAGATGGCTATCGTCCTCTTCACCGATCGGTGTTTCAAGTGATACTGGTTCTTGAGCGATTTTTAGGATTTCACGGACCTTGTCAGGTGTCATATCCATACGCTCAGCGATTTGTTCAGGAGTTGGATCTTGTCCCAATTCTTGAAGGAGATTACGCTGTTCACGGACAAGCTTGTTAATGGTTTCTACCATGTGGACAGGGATACGAATAGTACGGGCCTGGTCAGCGATGGCACGAGTGATTGCCTGACGAATCCACCAAGTTGCATACGTAGAAAACTTAAATCCTTTTGAATAGTCAAACTTGTCAACAGCCTTCATCAAGCCCATGTTTCCTTCTTGGATCAAATCCAGAAACTGCATGCCACGCCCTACGTAGCGCTTAGCAATCGAAACCACCAAACGAAGGTTGGCTTCTGCAAGACGTTGTTTGGCTTCAATATCACCAGCCTCAACTGCTAGAGCCAATTCTTTTTCCTCTTCGTTGGTCAAGAGAGGAACGACCCCGATTTCCTTCAAATACATACGGACTGGGTCATTAACCTTGGCAGAAGTTGAGCCAATCAAGTCCTCATCACTGAGTTCTGGTTCTTCTTCTGCACTAAGCACACGCGCGCTTGGATTTCCTTCGTTGTCTGTGATAGAAATTCCAGCATCCTGAATCCGTTGCAAAAGGTCTTCAATGCCGTCTGCATCGAGGGTGAAAGGAATAACCAGACTTGAATTGATTTCATCATCTGTTGCTGTTCCTGTTTTTTTGTGGTTACGGATAAAGTCCGCTACTTGCACATCAAATGTGGTTACTTCTTTTTGTTTTGTTGCCATTATTACTCCATTCTTCTCTTTTGGGAAATCAATCGTTGCAATTCTTCCAAGGCTGTGTCTGTATCTCCTACATGACTAGCCTCCTGCACTTTCTTTTTAATCCTTAAATTGTCCTTGCTGAGGAGGGCACGGTTACGAGTTTCTTCGACTTCAGAAAGTTCTTGAGGCGACATCTCAGCTGGCAAATCTAGACCAAGAACATGGTACCAGGCATTTTCAACCTCAGGAGTCTGATGAGACAGTTCCTCTGATCCGATTTCTCCCTCTACACTTAATAATTCGTAAAGAATTTGAAATTCTGGGGTATCAAAGAAAAAATCTTCTCTTAATCGGTAGTCATTTAAAACAACTGGATTCTCAGCCATCCTATAAAGGAGATGAGCCTCTGCTCTCATAACTGCTGTCAGTTGCCGCGTCACAGGCAAACTAATCACTACTGGCGTAGGATGCTCCTTGACTCTCTCCTGCCTTTGAACAATCCGACTTTCATTTACAATCTGTTCTACTTGCTGATAATCAAAGGAAGGTAGGTTATCCGCCAGAATGTGGATATAAGAATTCTGGGCAGTGATAGACTTTTCTTTGGCGATTAAGGGCGCAATCTTTTCAATGAATTCGATTTGCGCTTGCAAGTTATCACTATTCTCAGGTTTGAGTTGGTGAATATAGAACTCTATGGGACTAATCCGAGTCTTGGTTAAAAGGTAAGCCAGGTCTTCAGCAGAATTCTTTTGCAAATACTCATCTGGGTCCATGGCATCAGGTACTCGAACAACCTCAACTGAGAAGTCTTTTAACTCCTCTAGAGCCTTGGCTGTTGCTGCCTGCCCTGCCTTGTCGCCATCATAGCTGAGAACAATTTTTTTGGTAAAGCGTTTGAGGTGGTCAACATGCTCCTTGCTTAAGGCTGTTCCCATGGAAGCTACAGCATTTTCTATACCAGCACGGTAGGCTGCGATCACATCCATGAAGCCTTCCATCAGATAGAGCTCTGTAATCTTACCTGTTCCCTTTTTTGCCTTGTCCAAATGGTACAATTCGTAACTCTTGTTAAAAATTGCAGTCGAGCGACTATTTTTATATTTGGCAGTCTGACTGTCAGTTTCTTGCCAGATACGACCTGAAAATGCAATGACCTGTCCCTTGTCATTGGTCAAAGGAAAGATGATCCGTCCAAAAAAAGTATCATAAAACTGATTGCCATCTGACAGGTAAAACAGGCCAGAATCCAATAAATCCTTTTCCTCAAACTTGTCAGCCAAACGTTGATAGAGATAGGTTCTCTCTGCTGGAGCTAGTCCAATCTGGAAGTGCTTCAGAACATCGTCTGTCAATCCGCGTTTGTAGAGATAAGCCCTTGCTTCTTCTCCCATCTTTGTCGTCATGAGGATGGCATGGTAAAAGCGTGCAGCTTCTTCATGCATATCATATAGAGCTTGATGGGGGGAAGCTTGTTGAGGACGAGACTGGACAGGCATAGCCAGTTGAATACCGACGCGCTCTCCTAAGAGCTGAACGGCTTCCATAAAGGACACGCCTTGGTATTCTTCGATAAACTTAAAGACATCTCCTGAACGCCCACATCCAAAACAGTGATAAAACTGCTTGTCTTCCACAACGTTGAAAGAGGGGGTCTTTTCACCATGAAAAGGACAGAGCCCTAAATAGTTCCGTCCAGCCTTCTGTAAAGAAATCACATCACCTATGACTTCCACAATGTTGGCATTGTTTTTGATTTCTTCAATGACTTGCTTGTCAACCATACACAATACCTCCATCTTATCATAGTTTCACGTAAACTAGTATAGCTTATTTCTGAAAAAAAGTAAACCATTTCATACGCTTTCCGTAATTCTCTTTGCCTTATTTTTCCAGATAGAAAGAGGAGATAAAAAACTCAGAAACACTTTCATGTTTCTAAGTTAATTTTCACTATTTTTTGATGATTATTTAACTCACCTATTCAAATAATTGATAGTAGTCTGAGATTTTCATCTTAGCTTTTTCTTCTTTATTGAGGTCTTGGATAATACGACCTTCCTTCATGACTATCAGACGATTTCCATACTTCAGTGCATCCTCCATATGGTGGGTAATCATCAAGGCTGTTAGATGATCCTTGCTGACAAAGTCATCTGTTAACTCCATCAAGGCAACACTTGTTTTTGGGTCAAGAGCTGCTGTGTGTTCATCCAACAAGAGCAACTCTGGTCGCTTCAAGGTTGCCATCAAGAGACTCAAGGCCTGGCGTTGACCACCTGATAGAAACTCAATCGGAGTATCTAGATGTTTCTCAAGCCCATTTCCCACTTTTTCAATGGTAGCCTGAAACTCTTCCCGATGACTTGATAGCCTTCTAGGCAGGAGTCCTCTCTTCTCACCACGAAACTTGGCAATTAAGAGATTTTCCGCCACCGTCATACGGGGAGCCGTACCCATCTTAGGATCCTGAAAAACACGAGACAAGTACTTAGCCCGCTTTTCAGGTGAAAAATGCGTCACATCCTCGCCCATGATACGGATACTTCCACTTGTTAAGGGCAAGGTACCTGCAATAGTGTTAAAAAGCGTTGACTTCCCTGCTCCATTTCCACCTAGGATAGTAATGAAATCATGTTCAAAAATTTCAAGAGAAACATCATTCAGAATGATTTTTTCCTCGTCAAAGCCATTCGTGATGACTTTGGTGGCATTTTTTAATTCTACAATTGCTGTCATCTGCTAAACTTGACTCCTTTCAGGTATTTGCTTTTGAAGGTTGGAATCATGAGGCAAACTGCCAAAATCAAGGCGCTGTACAAACGAAGATAACTTGTATTAAACCCAAGAGCAATCACTCCCCAAACGAGGAACTGATAAGCAATAGACCCTACAACGATGGTCATGAGTCGCTCTGCCAAAGTCAAACTCTTGAACAAAACCTCACCAATAATCAAGCTAGCAAGCCCTACGACAATCACGCCAATTCCTCGAGAAACATCCGCGTATCCTTCTTGTTGAGCAATTAAGGCTCCTGCAAGCGCGATAATCCCATTTGAGAGAACCAAACCCATAAGTTCCATACGACCCGTATTGATACCAAAGCTACGAGCCATATCGGGATTGTCACCTGTAGCGATGTAGGCCTGACCTAGTTTGGTATCAAGGAAAAAGAGCATAAGGCCAATAACAAGAGCTACAAAGATTAATCCAGTCAGGAGTTGGTTAAGATCTGAATCGAAAGGCAAGACATCCTGTATTTGTTTAGTTCCAAGAAGCCCCAGATTGGCACGCCCCATAATCATGAGCATGATGGAATGGCAGGAAGTCATGACCAGAATCCCTGATAAGAGGGTTGGGATTTTTCCTTTGGTATATAAGAGTCCCGTCGCCATTCCAGCTAGACAGCCCGCTCCTACTGCAGCTAAGGTCGCTAAGAATGGATTGACTCCCTGTGTTATCAAGGTTACAGCTACTGCTCCCCCTAGAGGAAAAGAACCTTCAGTAGTCATATCTGGAAAATTCAAAATTCGAAAAGTCATAAAGATTCCCAAACCTAGAATCGCCCAGACCATCCCCTGTGAAATAATGGATACTATCATAATCTTTCACTCATTTCTTTCTTTAGTAAAAATGGGAGGAGATGTGTCCAGCTCCTCCTTTATCTTTATTCAATCACTTGTCCTGCTTCTTTTAGAACGGACTCAGGAATGGTGATACCAAGTTCCTGCGCTAGTTTTTTGTTAATCACTGACTTACCAGTTGAAAAGACATTAACTGGCGTATCAGCTGGTTTTTCACCTTTCAATACTTTGGCAATCATCTTACCAGTAGCCACTCCAAGATCGTGTTGGTCAACTACTACAGATGCTAATCCACCTGCTTCTACCATGGCAGTGGCACTTGGATAGATTGGCTTTTTAGCTGTTTGGTTGCTTGAAACAACTGTTGAAAATGCGGATGCGATGGTGTTATCAATTGGAACCCAAATCGCATCGACCTTGCTGGTCATAACATTGACTGTTGAAGCAATTTCATTGGTTGATGGAACGGCAAATGTTTCGACTGTCAAACCTGCTTTTTCAGCATAAGCCTTGAATTCTTCAACTTGTGATTTTGAGTTATCTTCACTGCTTGAGTAGAGAGCTCCGATCGTTTTGACATTTGGTGTGAGGGTTTTAATCAACTCTACTTGCTGTTCAGCTGGGTTATGGTCTGACACCCCTGTGATGTTGCCACCTGGTTTTTTCAAATCTTTGACCAAGTTAGCACCGATTGGGTCTGTAATAGCAGCCATGATAACAGGTAGGTCTTTTGTAGCACTAGCAAGTCCTTGAGCAGCTGGTGTTGCGATCCCAACAACAACATCGTTTCCATTAGCAACCAATTGTTTACTCATGGTTGCAACCTTGCTCTGATCGCCTTCAGAGTTCATAAAGTCGATTTTTACCTGGTCGTCCTTATAGCCTTCTTCAGCTAGTCCATCTTGAATTCCTTGGTAAATCAAGTCCAAGGATGGGTGACTAACAAATTGAAGGACACCAACCTTAGCGACCTTTTGCTCTTCCTTAGCTGCTGGTTTGTTCATTGATGAATAAATCAAGCTAGCCACCACCAATACTGCTAATCCAGCGACAATTCCAATCAAACGTTTATTTTTCATTTTTCTTTCTCCTTAATTCTTTTACCTTAACTTTTTAAATCACATCATCAAGCGATGCCATCGTTTAAATTCCAATATCTTTCCTCCCCATAGAAAAAGTCCTCACACAAAAAACTTGTGTGAGGACGTCGATGCGCGGTGCCACCTCAATTATAGGAATATTCCTATCGCTCTTTCTCGCAATAACGAGTTGCACTGTAAGGTGTGCTCACCGAATTTTTATGATTTCAAATTCTTAAGTACATTCAGCCCAATTTCATCAATTTCATCTATCTGCTTTCACCAACCACAGACTCTCTAAAAAATGAGCAAGATTACTTTCTGAATGTTTAAATTATATCATTTTTCAACTACTTGTCAAGCTTATTTTTAGAATTTTTTAAACAATTCAAAAACTTCCCCTTGAAAAAAGAGGAAGTTTGTAGAATATCAGCCTGAATTACGCAAACCAGTTGCAATTCCGTTGATAGTTGTATGGATCAGTTTTTCTTCGTCTGCCGACAATTCTCCGCGACGTTGACGTTTGATCAACTCCAACTGGATGTAGTTAAGGATATTAAAGTAAGGCATACGATAGTTTAGACTGTCTTTTAGGTAAGAGTTTTCTGCCAAGAGTTCGTCATAACCTTCGATAGCTAAAATAACGTCCTTAGTCAACTGCCATTCATCTAAAATAGTGTAGTAGATAGCTTGTACTTCTTCGTCTTCACAGAGCTTGGCATATTCAAAAGCAATATTCATATTAGACTTAGACAAGACCATGTCCACATTGGAAAGCAAAGATTGGAAGAAAGGCCAGTTTTGGTACATATCACGAAGGAACTCGATATTCTTTGGATCTTGATCTATAAACTCTTTAAAGCTGGATCCTACTCCATACCATCCAGGAAACATGACACGGCTTTGTGACCATGAGAAGACCCAAGGAATGGCACGCAAACCACCAATTTCAGTGATGGTCTTACGAGCTGCTGGACGCGAACCGATATTGAAGCTTGAAATAGCTTTGATTGGACTTGATTCAAAGAAATAGTCATAGAAATGTTCATTTCCAAAGACCAAATCACGATAGATATCGTAGCTACGGTCCACTACTTGATCCATAATAGCTTCGTAACGATTTGACGTATTGGTATCACTCTTCTTCTTGGTAATCATACGGTTAATGGCTGCAGAAACCAACATTTCAAGGTTGTAATAAGCAGCGTCTTTGTTACCGTATTTGTTTCCAATCACTTCTCCCTGCTCAGTCAGACGGATACGATCCTTGATAGACTTGAGTGGTTGAGACGTAATAGCTTCATAAGTTGGTCCACCACCACGACCCACAGTACCACCACGACCATGGAAGAAAGTAACCTTAACGCCAAATTCATCCCCAATAGCAGTCAGTTGTTGTTGCGCTTTATAGAGAGTCCAACATGATGATAGGTAACCACCGTCCTTGTTACTATCAGAGTAGCCAAGCATGATTTCTTGGTAGTTGTCTTTTGAAGCAATCCATTTTTTAGCCAAAGGAAGAGAGAAATATCTTCTCATGGTTTCTTCTGAGTGATCCAAGTCCTCAATCGTTTCAAAGAGGGGAACAATCTGAACGCGGGCTTTTTGGGCATCCACCAAGCCGACTTCCTTAAGCATAATGGCTAGCTCTAACATATCGGATACACTGGTTGCGTGAGAAATGATGGTTTGACGAATGACATTTTCACCCAGTTTATCCTTCAACTTGCGCGCAGCTTTAAAGATAGAGAGTTCTTTTTCAAGCAGTTCTGACTTTTCAGCATGAGTCGCTGAGAGGATACGAGGATCTTCTTCCAACTCTTTTAAGAGGAGGGCGCATTTTTCATCTTCAGATAGATCGCTATAGTGATCATTGATACCAGCAGATGCAAGCAATTCTGCCACACAGGCTTCGTGAACACTAGAATCCTGGCGCATGTCAATAGAGGCAAGGTAGAAGCCAAAGATTTCGACAGCTTGCATCAACTCGACAAATTCTCCAGAAATCAGGTATTCCCCTTTGTTTTCAAGGAGAGAGTCCCGAATGGCCAACAAATCTTGATAAAATTCATCTGCAGTGGCATATCTAGGCTGAAGTTCCTTGTCTTCAATGAGATAAGCCTTAGTTGCCTGCATCTTAGCTTGAATGTCAAAAAGAGCACGACGATAGAGTTCTTTTTCACGGTAAATGGAGTTATCTTGTGACTTCAGCGCCATCTCACGAACCTTGTCGCTGACATTCACGATGCTGGTTGACAGTGAAAATTCACGATAAAGATTATAAATCTTTTCATCATAGTAGTTCATGATGACTTCACACTGAGTCAAGGCTGATTTATTGAGGGTTTCCGCTGTTACGAAAGGATTTCCATCACGGTCTCCTCCGATCCACATCCCCATGGTAATCGGTTTTGGATGTTGGAGATCGATACCTTGTTCTTTTGCCATTTTTTTATACTCAGCTGTCAAACGTGGAACAGCATTCAGGAAAGAACTTTGGTAGTACTCCATCACGTTGGTGATTTCGTTGGTTACTTTCAATTTCTTCTCACGAATCATGTCCGTTTGCATGATAATTTCAATGTAACGACGGAGATCTGTGTGCCATTTTTCTTTATTAATCAAGCCGAGTTTGACATCACGGTACTTGCGCAAGAGCGTATGGATATGGTTGGTCAAATCCAGCATACTCTTGCGTTGTACTTGCGTTGGATGGGCGGTCAAGACAGGAACGACATTTAACTTTTCTAAAATTTCGGCTGCATTTTCTTTTTCAGCTACCATCTTAATCGTTGTAGATAGTTTCCCTAGATAGTCTTGGTCCACATTGTTTTGGTGATTGATTTCATAGGCCAAATCCACATCCTCAGAAATATTAATCAAAAGTGGAAGGATAGAGAAATAGCGTGAAATGTAAATCATTTCTTCATTCGAAAGACTGGTCACTAGGTCATTGAGCCCTTGATAATTCTCGCTAGTTGATAATTCCTTCAACTGGATAATCTTTTCAAAGGTTTCTGGCGCTAGCATATTCTTTGTGATATCTTCTAATAGCTCAGTCAGAATCAAGACTTCTTCTTGGACGACTGCTTTATTACTATAGTTTTCTAATTTTTGAAGAGACATATACTTTCCTTTCCATTCAATCCTTACAGATTTTCATCGGTTTGATTCTCGTATTCTCTGATAAGTTTGGCACGTTTTTCACTGGCATCAATGTTCAGTACAAGCGCGATGGCTACAGATAATACCAGTAGACTGTTCCCACCTTGTGAAAGGAAGGGGAAGGTTACCCCTGTAGAAGGAATCAACCCTGAAATCCCACCGATATTGACAAAGACCTGAACAAGGATCATCCCTCCGACACCAATAGCAACCATGGAGTTAAAGGGATCCTTTGCTCGAATACCAACCAAGATGATTCGCAAAATCAAGAAGAAGAGTAGAGCCAAAATCATACTGGCTCCTACGAATCCAAACTCTTCGATGACAATCGAAAAGACAAAATCCGTATGGGCTTCTGGCAGATAACCACGCTTCTCGATAGAATTTCCTAGTCCCAGTCCGAACCAGCCACCATTTACCATTGCATAGTAAGAATTTGCGAGCTGGTGTCCTGCACCCGCCAAGTCATTAAAGGGATTAAAGAAGGCACTAAAACGTTTAGCAACGTAACCAAATACAGGAATTTGAGAGAACTTTTCAACCCCAACAAAGCGAATGACAGACAAGACTAACATTGAACTCCCTGCCAAGAGAGCCAGAATGGTCGAAAACCAACGATAGGCGATCCCACTTACGGTATACATGATGAGCGCCACCAAGACCAGGATGGTCGCATTTCCCAAGTCTGGAAAAATTCCCAAGCTACCAATCAGAACCAGCAGAACAAAACGCCAGTCGTTAAAAGCTCGAGGTAGCCACTGATTCTGTGTTAAAACCTGGAAGTCATAAACCGCAATCTCATCTTGTTGTTTTGAAAATCGATGTGCCAGGTACCAGATGATGATAATCTTAAGGTACTCCGCAGGCTGAATCGTTACAGGTCCTACAGAAATCCATCCGTATGCTCCATTGACAGGTGTTCCGACCAGTCGCGCCAGAGCTAAAAGAACCATCTCCACAATCATTACGATAAAGATGAGACGACCGTTTCTTAGGAAACCTAATTTTAATTTATAGATTAAGGCAATCAGAATCAAACTAGCTATCCAGAAGATCCCCTGGTTACGCACCAATTGAAAGGCACTTTTTCCTTCTTCGATCAAGGTTGCACTCGTTGTCGAATATACCACAATCAGCCCCAAAATCGATAAAAGGAAGTAAGGAATCAAAATGGAATAGTTTAGTAGGTGCCTTTTGCTAATTTTCATATTTCACCACTCTAATAGGAACAGACGCTTCTGTTCCCAATTCCGTTTTATTTTCTAGTTTTGATTGCTATTATACCACTTTTTCAGAAAGAAAAAAACTCTTATCCTTTAATCCTTCGAATTTTACTCATTTTCCAGTATCAGATATAAAAAAAACAAATCTCTTTTGAGATTTGTTTTTTGCTTTCTTAGTTAGATGAAGAGCTACTGCTTGAGCTTGAGTCACCACCACCGATGTATTGGGTGAAGATGTTTTGGAATGATTGGTCTTTAACCTTGATGTTTGCTGCTTGCAATTCTTTACCAATTACTCCTTGAACAAAGGCTGAATCATTTTGTTTCTGAGTCAAGATGATGGTCTTCAATTTTTCTTTGTAATCCTCTATATTAGAAGATTTTTCTGTTTTCTTCGTTACTTTGATGATGTAGAACTGACTGCTGTAGGCTTGTGTTCCAGTAGCTGTAATCACATCAGAAACCCCGTTCACATCCAAGGCAAAGGCTGCTTTCTTGACTTGTTCTGGAAGTTCTGTTGAAGCAGAGTCAAAAGTGATTTCTCCACCATTTCTTTTGTTTTATCGTCATTAGAGTTGTCTTTTGCCAACTGAGCAAAATCCGCACCTTCTGCTTTAGCTTTCTCAAGTACTTCTTTTGCCTTGTCTTCATTATCCAAACGGATGATTTGAGCTGTTACATCTGGTGTGTAAGACTCAAAAGCTTTTTGGTAGGCTTCGTCTGTCAACTCACTTTCAGCAGCCTTTTTAACTGCCAATTCAACCAATTTGCTGGTACGGATTTGAGCTTTACGAGTCTCAGGTGTCATACCTGCACGTTGAAGCACGCTGTTGTAGCTATCGCCGTATTTCTTTTGTTCTTCAGCAACGGCGTCATCCACATCTTTATCCGTTACCTCTGATCCATATTGTTGTTCAAATACTTTTTGGATGGTCATATTGAGCAAGACTTGTTGTGCAGTTGGATTGTTCTTTACTTCTTCAAAGAATTGATGCTCTGTAATCACATCGCCCTTCATGCTAATCAAATCTTTTCCTTCAGAACTGTTTGAACAAGCTGCAAGTGTTGCTACTGATAAAAGTGTGATGGCTCCTGCCATAAGTTTTTTCTTCATGTTTACTCCTTTTACGGTAAGTGTTACCTTATCTATTTTACTATAATTTCTTAAATTTTTCTGAAAATCATTCGCTCTCAGGAAGCTCTACTTCTGCTAGATTCTTTCGTAGCATGAGAATGCCGTCTCCAAGTGGAACTAGAGTTGCTGTTAGACCTGGATTGTCCAAAGTTGCGTCGAAAAGTCTTTGCAAACCACGGTAAATGGTGCGTTGACCTCGGCGGACTTCCATGATGTCCTTGGCAACATCTCCTCCTTGGAAAATATCATCCAAGACCACCACTCCACCGACTTCCAAATGTTTAAGGATTTCAGGCAGAAAGACGATATACTTTGACTTGGCCGAATCCATAAAGACAAAATCATATGTTTCTGTCAAAGTAGATAAAACATCAACAGCATCACCTTCAAGTAAGGTGATTTGCTTACGACTGTCAAACTTGGCAAAGTTTTCCTTGGCAAAGCCTATCATTTCTGGATTTCGGTCAATGGTTGTAATCTTGGCATCTGGCGCATGTTCCGCCATCAAGAGTGCTGAAAAACCGATAGCCGTCCCAATTTCCAAAATGTTCTTGGGCTGTATGGTCTCCATGAGAAATCGAAAATACGCGACCGTTTCATGGGGAATAATGGGAATGTTTTCCTTGCGAGCGAAGGTCTCCAATTCTTTCAAAGAACCTGTCACCTGCTTTTGACGCTGGCGCATGAGTTCTACGATTTCTTCCTTGACGACGGGACGTCGCATGTTATGGTTGGCATTTTTACTATAAGACTCTACCATCTTAAGCTAATCCCAATTTTTCAACAAGGGCTTCAAACTCGTTCAAGCGACGTTCAAAGACTGCAAAGGCATCGTTGAGATAGTCTTCCTTCTCCATATCCACTCCCGCTTTTCTCATAACATTGAGTGGATAATCTGACTTACCTGCCTTGAGGTAGTCGATATAGCGATCACGGTCTTCTTGACTCCCATGGACAATCTTCTCAGCCAAGGCTGAAGCAGCTGCAAAACCTGTTGAATACTGATAAACATAGTAGTTATAGTAGAAGTGTGGAATGCGTGCCCACTCGTATTGGATCTGAGGATTATCTTCCTTGCTGAGTCCGTAGTACTCTTGGTTCAAGTCCGCGTAGAGTTTATTGAGGAAATCACTTGTCAAGACTTCTCCATTTTGATCTGCTTGGTGGATAGCATGTTCAAACTCAGCGAATTGAGTTTGACGGAAGACTGTTCCACGGAAACCGTCTAGGAAGTTATTGAGAATTGCAAAACGAGTCGCATCGTCTTCTACTTCTTCCAATAATTTCTCTGTCAAGATATTTTCGTTAGTCGTTGAGGCAATCTCCGCCAAGAAGATAGAGTAATCTCCATAAACATAAGGCTGAGTTTCACGAGTATAGCTTGAATGCATACTGTGACCTGTTTCATGGACAAGGGTAAAGAGATTATCTAGATTGTCCTGCCAGTTGAGAAGCATAAAGGCATTGGTATCGTAAGAACCACCAGAGTAGGCACCAGAACGCTTGCCTTGGTTTTCATAGACATCAATCCAACGCTCACTGAAGGCCCGTTTAACACGGCTCAAGTAGTCGTCACCTAAAACTGCCAAAGCTTCTTCTGCCTTTTTCAAGGCTTCTTCGTAGGTAAAGCTATAATCTACTGACGAAAGCGGTGTGTAGACATCGTACATCTTGAGGTCGGAAATACCCAAGATTTTAGAACGCAGGTTAAGGTATCGATGCAAGAGTGGCAAATGCTTGCGAACTGCTGCTACTAAATTGTCATAGACACTTTCTGGAACAAAGTTTGCTGCGAGGGCTGCATGGCGAGCACTCTTATAGTTGCGAACTTTTGCGCGGTAGTTTTGCACTTTAACATTTGTCTGCAAGGTCTTAGCGTAAGTATGTTGGAATTGCTCGTAAGTCGCATAAAGGGCTTCATAGGCACCACGACGCACTTCACGGTTTTTAGACTCCATCAAACGGATATAAGTACCGTGTGAGAGTTGCACTTCCTTGCCTTCGTCATCAAGCACGTATGGAAAGCTAATATCCGCATTGTCCAAAATAGCGAAAGTTTCACTAGCAGCGCCAAAGATTTCTCCTGCTCCAGCAAGCAATTCTTCCTCACGTTGCGAAAGAACATGGTCTTTCTTTTGCAAGAGCTTGTCAAAAAAGTGTTTGTAAACTTGGAGTTTTGGTTGAGCTTCTAGGAAGGCCGCATACTGCTCTTCGCTAATCTCCATAAACTCAGGTTCATAGAATGAAAAGGCTTGTTCTAACTGACTGTATAAGGTCATTGCCTTGGCATAGTACTCTTGATACTTTGCCTCACGCGTGTCCTGGTCATTTTTCATATGCGCATAGACATAAAGCTTTTCAACTTGGCGTTCCAAGTCAAGTGAGAATTCTGTAATCTCAAGCAAACTGTCTGCACTATCCAAGAGATGCCCCTCATACTGGGCAGCTGTTTGTACTTTTTCAGTTAAATCTTTCAAGGCTTCTTCCCAAGCCTGGTCTGTTGGGTAGATTGTTGAAAGATCCCATGTATCTTTTTCATTTATTTCATGTCGTTGTAAAACCATAAGATTCCTCCATCCTTTCTATTTTACCACATTTTTTGAGAAATATAAGTGATAAAAGGCTGGTGGATAGAGCTTTTGGAGATTATTTTTCTGATTTTTTTGATAGTAAGCCTGAAAATTTCTATAATAGCTAGCCAAATCCGTTTCAATCTGCAAAAAATCACCTGATGCTATCGGTCTGACCTGGGGATACCAGTCGTCAAGTTGACGGTTTAATAGATTGTCTCCTTGATAATAAGCTTCCTCCTGTTTTTTCATCCAGTAGGGCGTTTGATAGTACAACTGCTGGCGAATGTAGTGACAGATAGTTGAATCTTGCACAACTGCAAAACGAGGCAGTTTTTGTTTCTGATAAGGAAATCGTAGAATTTCCAAGAGATTTCCTTGACCATAGGGAAATTCTTTGACCTGAAAATGAAGCTTGCCACGTAGGTCCTGATGCAGAAGATATTTGAGTCTCAAAATTTTCCTTTTGAGATCCAGTTCCCAAACAAAGAAACCCATATTTTGACTAAAATAGAGAAATCCCCTTTGCAATTGTGTTAATCGCTCTTTTAACCAGAGTTTTTCTCCCAGTAGCCAGATAACCTGATAGCCCTGGCTGCGGTATCCTTGACTTCTATCGCCTAAAAGCTTTTGAGACAAGGGACTGCACTGAACTTCTAGTGCTAGTTTCCCATTGACGAGAACATCCGCAACCTGCTGAATCTCGGGCAGACTATATTCCAAGGCGACCTGATTGTCCTTCTTGGCCCAATGATAAAGGGCCTCTTTGTTGCCCATGTGTTCTGGACTTTCATTCTCGAAAATAGCGATGCAATCCCTTAACCTTTCATGGGCAAAGTGCGTTCGAATACTCTGTCCTTGGCGTAATCGTAGTCTGCCCCCACAGGCTGGACAAGTATAAGCTTGCTTGGTCACATCTTTTTCAAGGGCATTCACCAAATTCCCCTTGGCATCTCTGGCTACAAACATGGGCTACCTCCTTTTCTCATTTATTCGAAAAAGAACTAAAAAAGGCTGGAATTCCAGCCTTTCTTAATATTATTTCTTATCTTTTTTGTCTCTTAGAATATTTTTTTAGCATGGGAATGAGATTGGGAATCTGCTCACTTCTAATGACCAGCACGCCGTATTCTTGGCAGCGATTGGCATAAGCTGGATTGATTTTCCCCGTACAAACAATCAACTTGAGGCAACTCTCCCCAGCAAAATGATTGGCATAGACTTCTAGTTCGTTGATGGCTTCAACTGATAAATCTGTCATCTTGCAGGAGATAAAGGTAATCGAGCGGCCCTTTCTCAGAATAACATCAATCTCATTTTGAACATTGTCTGCCTCTGGAAAGATGCCATTCCAATCAATCTCACCGCCTATCATGCACTCATCAAACAGCTGAGATTCAAGCGCCAAGAAATAGAGATATACCTCTAAAATATGTCCCTTATTGCGGCAAAAGACTTGAGCTTCTTGACTTGGAAAGCTGTATGCTACTCGTTTCGTGTCCTCGCTTTCAATACAAAGCATCCCTGCTTCCACAAGTAAAGGGATGAGGGATTCTGGATAGTGATAATACCTGCCATTGTTTTCCAGTATTTTTTCGGTCTCAGCATGCAGGTCATTGGTCTTAGCTAGAGAGAAAAATTGGGTCACTTGATACCAGTGGGCAGGATTGGCAATGGCAGAGCTGGCTAGTTTTTTGATGGCTGCAATTTGCTGAGCTGAGTGGATAGGGCGTTTTGATTTGAGCATTTTTCCACCACGCAAGGCTATCAGCTGTTGGATGCTTAGGGTTGGAATGTCCAAGTCTTCTTTTTCCAACTGGCCATCTACCCACTTGTATTGTTTTCCTCGCTCGACATCCATGGCAACGATAGGGAGGTCCCGATCCAAGCCGTATTGATAGAGAGATAAGGCTAGTAGCGAATCCCCACCAAAAACATCAAGAAGAACCTGGTTATAGCCTGCTAGACAATAATCTAACTGGTCCGCTAGTTGTTCTAAGGATAACTGACGAAAGGTCACTCGTTGGATATGAGGCACCTCTTCCATGATGAACTGACGGAGAGAGAGTCTCTCTTCATTGCTTATTTTTGTCAAAGATAGAAAAAGAATCTCGTCACAATCACTGATAAAGGCTTGGTAGACATTCTTTTCCAATACATGCCGATCATACAGCTCCACCAAAAGACTCGTCATTCGACCACCTCCATCATAAAGACTTTCTTGCGCTGAGAGTATCAGCAATACAGCCCTACTACTCAGATTTCCTACTTCTAGTATAGCATAAAATCCTGCTTGCCCCAATCAACCAACGCAAACAAAAACGAATAGAAACCTTGCAAAGCGTTCTCTATTCGCTGGTATAGGTTTGATTTACTTGACTTTTTTAGCTAACATAGTCGCAAAGCGTAATTGAATGCGATTACCATTTTCATCACGACGGTGCAAGTGTCCTGGATTTTCATTGTACTTAATCAATTCCCAATCTTTGTAGTAGTTTGCCAATTCCCCTTCTTTAAAGGTGAATGGAAAGTTGACTGAGCAAGGATAATCCTCCGTATCCATAGCACAGACGATAAGGTTATAACCACCGACCGTGGTGTGCTCCTGCATATTTTGGATAATAGCTGGAATACGGTCCGCTTGTAGGAACATCAGAACAACTGTCGATACGATGAAATCATAGTCTTGGCTAATGCTGGCTGAATTGATATCGTATAGTCCTACAGGCATGTCTAGATCCTCTTGCTCTACGATACTTTGCAAGATTTCAAGGGACAATTCATTTTGATCCACAGCTGTCACATCAAAACCATTCTGTGCAAGAAAGAGAGAGTTACGGCCTTGACCACAACCCAAATCCAAGGCTCTTCCTGGTTTCACCGTCTGCATAGCCTCTAAGACTTCTGAATGGACTGGATTGGTCTGGTATTTCTTAGGGAAATAATCCTCAGGTTTACAATAAAATTCCAAGTACCATTCTACATCATCAGTGGCAGCCTCTACTCGATGCCAGGCTTGCGGTTGTGCCATGGGATTGTCAGCTCCTGCCTCAAAGAGGTGCTCAGCTAGAACCTCACCATCTTCAGTCAACTCAATAAACTTGAGAGCACCCTTCAAGACAGTAATTTTTCCCCAAGTGCCGACTTTAGTATTGTGCTTTTGCTGAACTGCTTCAGGCATGGTCTGTTTATTCCACAAGGGCATCCGTTTATAGGCAATTAATTTTTCCATTTTACTTCCTCTTCTTAACGCTGGTTGACAGCTTTCATCACACGCGCGATGTCGCGGTTTTGTTCACGACGCTTGATTGACTCCCGTTTGTCATAGTCATGTTTCCCTTTGGCAAGTCCTAAAAGAAGCTTGGCATAGCCGTCTTTGAGATAGACTTTGAGGGGAACAAGGGTCATTCCTGTCCCTTTGGTCTCTTGTTCCAATTTTTGAATTTGTTTCTTATGGAGCAGGAGTTTGCGACGGCGTTCTGGTTCCTGATTCCAGATATTGCCCTCTTCGTAAGGGGCGATATGAACGTTGCTCAACCAGACTTCCCCATTTTTCACTTGGGCAAACCCATCCTTGAGATTGATTCGAGCAGCTCGAACGCTCTTGATTTCAGTTCCAGTCAGGACCATCCCTGCTTCTAGCGTATCTACGATTGTATAGTCGTGGTGCGCCTTTTTATTTTGTGCGACGACCTTTCCCTCGCCCTTTGCCATGCTTGGCTCCTTTCTTAGCTACTTCCTTGTAAAAGGGTTTCTTGCCTTTTTTCTTTTTATCTTTTTGTGAATGCTTGTGCTTATCATTTGAGCGCCCTGATTTTCTCTTGTCTTCCTTCTTGTCTGAACGACGACTTGAACCACGACCTCTTTCTTTGCGACCAGCTTGTTTAAAGCCTTTTTCAATGACATCAAACTCACTTGGGATATAAGAGAAGTCAATCTCACCTGTCATCTTATCGGCTCTTTCAACTCGAATGCGAATCTGCTGACCTATACGGAAGGTTGTTCCTGATTTCTCTCCACGGAGTGTCAAGTCACGCTCGTTGAAATGATAAAATTCAGGCAAATTGGTAATGTGAATCAAGCCTTCGACTGTATTTGGCAATTCAACAAAGAGACCAAACTTGACGATGCTGGATACAACTGCATCGTACTCTTCACCAACGTATTCTTCCATGTACTCAGCCTTTTTCATGGCTTCGACTTCACGCTCGGCCTCGATGGCACGACGCTCACGATTGGAAGACTGGGTTGCAATCTCTGGAATCACTTGCTCAAAATGCTCTGCTATTTCCTTAGAACGGCCGTAATCCCGAAGCATTCGATGGACAAGGAGGTCTGGATAACGGCGAATAGGGCTGGTAAAGTGAGTGTAATAATCAGCAGCAAGACCATAGTGACCGTGATTGTGCTCTGAATAGCGAGCTTGTTGCATGGATCGGAGAAGCATCATGGACAATACATCCGCATAGGGTTCTCCCTCAACAGCACGCATGATGTCTTGAAGCGCCTCCTGGCTAATCTCACTGGCAGTCCCATAAATCCGCAAACCAAAGCTCGAAGCATAATCAATAAACTTCTGAACTTTTTCAGCCTTGGGCTCCTCGTGAATCCGATAAATGAAAGGAAGATCCAGCTTGCTAAAGTGCTCGGCAACCGTTTCATTAGCAATCAACATGAAGGACTCAATCATCCGCTCGGCAACACCACGCTGACGAAGGACGATATCCACAGGCTTGCCTTTTTTATCCACTAGAATCTTTGCTTCGCTGGTATCAAAATTGATAGCTCCACGTTTCTCACGCATGTTTTCTAGCCTTTCATGAAGCTTGGCCATGAGCTCGATACTAGGAACAATTTTCTTAAACTCTTGTCTCTTCTCCTCGTCACCAGCTAGGATATCATTAACAGCACTATAGGTCATACGGAAGCTAGTCTTAATGACCGTTTGTGTGATGGTGTAGTTGACTACACGACCATGTTTATCAATTTCCATAATAGCTGACTGGGTCAAGCGATCTACTTGAGGATTGAGAGAGCAGATACCATTTGACAAACGCTCTGGAAGCATTGGGACCACACGGTCTGTCACATAAACAGAAGTCGCGCGGTTAAGGGCTTCCTTGTCAAGGGCAGAACCCTCTGTCACATAGTAGGAAACATCCGCGATGTGAACTCCGAGTTCGATATTGCCATTTTTCAAAGGCTTGATGTGTACCGCATCATCCAAGTCCTTGGCATCCGCACCGTCAATGGTAAAGGTAATCTCATCTCTCAGGTCCAGACGACCTTCCATATCCTTTTGAGACGGAGCATCTGGCACACTTTCTGCCTCCTTGAGAACAGCTTCTGGAAATTCTGAAACAATATCCATGGATTCCAAGACTTCAAGAACGTCAATCCCAGTATCTGTCGAGTGCCCCACCACGTCCAGAACACTAGCGACAAAGAAATCATGTTTCTTACTTGGGTATTTGTCGATAAAGACCTTGAGAACTTCAGTACCTTCCAACTTGATAGCCGGTTTCTTCACATAAATCGGTTGGCTGATTTTTTGATTTTTGGAACGAATATAGCCAGCATACTTGGGCTTTTCCTGATCCAGAACAATTTGACCGACAACGGTTGTCAGGCTGTGTTCTAAGATATCAATAATTTTGGCTTCTGCAGCAGTTCCCTTGTTGCGGTCAGCAACTTTCTTTATGACCACCTCAACTGTATCGCCATCAATGGCATAGTTGACATCGTTTTTTCCTACAAAAAGATCGTCCTCTTCCCCTTCTAGAGTAACAAAGCCAAAGCCGTTTTTATGGGCATGAAAAACCCCTTTGAGGGTGATTTCATGTTTCTTCTTCTGGTCCAAGGTGAGGCTGCCATCTTCTCCAAATCGAATCTGGTGCTTTCTTTCCATCAGAGACAGGGTTTTAATCAACTCACGGAAATCCTTGGACCCATCCTTTCCGAGAGCCTGAGCCAGGTCATTTACCGTCACTCGCCCCTTCTCTTGCAAATATTCTTTAATTTTATCTTTCATGTTTTCTTTCTAGATTTTTTAATTTTCTTTTACTGTAAGACCTTCTCAAACATCATTTAATACTCAATAAAAATCAAAGAGCAAACTAGAAAGCTAGGCGCAGGCAGTACTTGAGTACGACAAGCCGACGCTGACGTGGTTTGAATTTGATTTTTGAAGAGTATAAAAATAAAAATAGGCAAAGACCTAGTCCTGCCCATTTCTTATCTACTTGATAATACCGTCAATGCTAAGGCAATGGCTAGCCAGAAAAAGACTAAAATACCTGTCAAACGTTGCATCACAGCTTCAAAACCACGCGCTTTACTACGTTCAAACAAATCACCTGAGCTGGCATCAAATACATTGCTGGATTGGTTCTTAGTTGGTTGCATGAAAATCGCAATCACAATCACAACAGATAATACTAATAAAATGGTTAATAATAGGTTATACATATCAAACTCCTTAAAATCCCTATTATTTTACCATAAATTCTACTTAGATTCAAGATGTAAAGTTACTTTTCTTTCCTTTGGACAATATTTTAACACCTCAATCTTGTCTGGATGGGTTTTGGAGTTCTTACTGGTTAGATAATTCATGCTGCCACAAGAGGAGCACTTGAGATTGATTTTTACTCGCACTAGATTTCCTTTACTTTTAATAATGATCTAAATTGCACTAAGTTACATAAACAACTGAAAGCCACACAGGCTGCTGTCGCATAAAAGACAGCATGGTAGCCCAAATATCCTGCAACTGCGGATCCCGCCATAGGTCCAATCACTCCACCGAGATAAAAAAAGACTTGGTTGAAGGCGAAAATCCTTGAAATACCTGATTTTGGAGTCATTTTGCTAAGAAGGGCATTGACACCTGGTATGAGAGCTCCCGTTCCCAGACCAAAGAGAAAACGATACAAGCCAAGTTGAAGGGGGCTGGTTGCATGGGCACAAAGAAGGTAAATGATGACGGAATAAATCTGAGCCGCGACCAACAATCTATGATTCCCTACCTTATCGCCAAGTTTTCCTAGAATTCCAGCACTCATCATGCTAGAAAATCCCATGCTGGATACGATTAGTCCTGATACAAAGAGGAGATTCTCAGTCTGTCCTAAGTCCCGCACATAGAGAGCTAGAATGGGGCCAATTGATTGAGCTGAAAATTGAATGACAAAGCTCGTCAAAAATAGATTCACTAAAAGCCTAGGATACTTGAAAGAAGAAAATACTTCTTTCGTTGGGATAGTCTTCTCCTTAGCTACTGGCTGAAAATCTTCCTTGATAAAGAAAATGGTTAGGATTGCAGCTAAAAATAAGAAAGCGCCTACCAATAAAAAAACATTACGAATGCCAAAAATTTCAGCAATAAAGCCTCCAACAAAGGGGCCCGTCAGTGTTCCCGCAACTACACCTGTAGATAGAGTCCCCAGAGCCGCTCCCGACTTATCTTTAGGTACCTGACTAGCAATCAAGGCTGTTGCATTGGGAACGAATCCAGTAAATACACCATTGAGCAAGCGCAGAAAGAGTAGCCAATAGATATTTGGCACGAAGGCCAAACCTCCCATAGTGATGGTCATGGCAAGCCCAGCTCGAATCATCATGGGCTTTCGACCGTACTTGTCAGCAAGAATACCCCAGATAGGAGAAACTAGAGCTGCTGAAACAGCCGAAACTGAGATGGCTAATCCAGCATAAAAAGCAACTTGGTCTCCTTCAATTCCCAACTGCTCCACAAAGATAGGCATGAAAGGAACGATCAAGGAAATGCTGGCGCCCGTTAGAAAACTACCGAACCAGGCGACACGAAGATTCTCTTTCCAACTAATCTCTTGCACAGCTATCGCCTCCTTCAAGTAACTTCACTACTTGAGCCACAAGCTGATCACGACTGCCATTGTTATCTAATATATGACTTGCCAATTTTCTCTTTTCTGCTAAAGACCACTGGGCGGAAAGACGGGACTCTGCTACTTCCTTAGAAAGATGATCCCGTTTCATGAAACGTTCTACCTGAACATCTCGGTCCACATAGACCAGCCATGTTTCATCAAACCAGTTGGCATATCCCTGTTCAAAAAGTAGGGGAATATCCATGAAAAAGATAGCTTCTGTCTGAGCTAACTGATCTCGCAATGCTGCCAGTTCTTCACGAATGATCTCTCCTTGTGTTTTCTTAGACCATTCTCGCTCCTCAGGATTTGAAAAGATGAGACTAGCCAAGAGAGGGCGATTAAGTTCTCCATTTTCAAGGATAATTTCCTGTCCAAAGTGCTGAACTAAGACCTGATAAAGACGACCACCAGGTTTTTGTAGTTGGTGGACGACTGCGTCAGCATCGACCACTCGAAAGCCTTGCTCTCTTAGGAAATTTGTCACAGTTGACTTACCCGAGGCAATTCCTCCTGTGATTCCGATGATTTTTCCCATCAGTCCCTCCTTTGACACTGAGGACAAAAATGAGTTCCTCGTCCACCGAGCTGGAATTTCTCAATGAAGGTGCCACAGCGGGAACATGCTTGTCCAGTCTTATCATAGACCTGATGGAAGTCCTGCATGGTTCCGTCTTCCCCAAAGGCATTGGTATAGGTGCGAATGGTAGAGCCACCCTTTTCAACTGCCTGTCCTAAAACAGCAATGGTCTGGTCATGAATAGCTAACGCTTCTGCTGCTGTCAAAGTCTGGGAAGGTCTAGCTGGATGGACCTGCGCTCGCCAGAGGACCTCATCCACATAGATATTTCCAAGACCAGCGACCAAGGTTTGGTCTAGGAGGTGGGATTTGATAGGCTTTTTAGACTTGGCTAGAGCAGCTTGGAAGGACTGCAAATCAAAGTCCTGCTCTATTGGCTCAGGTCCTAATTTTTTAGAAACAAAGTAGGCGTCCAATAGGTCGGGGGCAAGCAGTTCCATGGTACCAAACTTGCGCACGTCCTCATATACAAGAGTGCTTCCATCCTCAAAATGAATCAAAACATGGGCATGCTTGCGTTCAGGAACCTGATCCGGATAGTAAAAATACTTGCCCTCCATCCGCAAATGGGAAATCAAGACCTTGTCTTTCAGGTAAAAAAGCAAATATTTCCCACGGCGTCCTATTGACTCAATTACTCGACCAGGCACTTCCTTTCGAAACTCGTCCAAATCTGTCTTGATCATCTTAGGATAACGAACCTCTACACTCGAAATCTTCTTTCCCAAAATCAATTTTTCTAAGCCACGACGAACGGTTTCAACCTCAGGTAATTCAGGCATAAATCCTCCTTCTGTAAAAACAAGAAGCAGGCATGAGCCCACCTCTACTTAGTATTCTTTCTCATTATAGCCAAAGTCAGCCAAATCTAGCTTTTTATCACGCCAGTTCTTCTTGACCTTGACCCAAGTTTCTAGGAAAACCTTATCCCCTAGCATGAGTTCGATATCACGACGGGCCATGGTCCCAATTTTCTTGAGCATGGCGCCACCTTTTCCGATGATGATACCCTTTTGGCTATCACGCTCAACCATAATAGTAGCTCGGATATGAACCTTGTCGGTCTCTTCATCACGCTTCATAGAGTCAACTACTACAGCAACTGAGTGAGGGATCTCTTCACGAGTTAAATGAAGAACTTTCTCACGAATCATCTCTGAAACCAAGAAACGCTCAGGATGATCTGTGATTTGATCAGCTGGGAAATACTGGAAACCTTCCTCAAGATTTTCACTGAGAATGTCAATTAGACGAGAAACGTTATTTCCTTGAAGAGCTGAGATCGGAACAATTTCCTTAAAGTCCATCTGGTTACGGAAGTCATCAATCTGAGCCAAAAGCTGGTCTGGATGAACCTTGTCAATCTTATTCACCACCAGAATCACAGGAACCTTGGCAGCTTTCAGACGCTCGATAATCATATCGTCGCCCTTACCACGTGGCTCATCAGCTGGCACCATGAAGAGAACAGTATCCACTTCACGAAGGGTGCTGTAGGCAGATTCCACCATAAAATCACCAAGAGCCGTCTTAGGCTTGTGAATCCCCGGAGTGTCGATAAAGACGATTTGCTCCTTATCTGTGGTGTAAATCCCCATGATTTTATTGCGCGTTGTTTGCGCCTTATCACTCATGATAGCAATCTTTTGCCCCATGACGTGATTCAAAAAGGTTGACTTCCCAACATTGGGACGCCCTAAAATGGCTACAAAGCCTGATTTAAATGTCATAATTTCCTCTTACTGTTTAAAATAATAAATCCCAAATGCGTGGGAGAAAGATAAGTGCACCTGTCACTGCAGCAAAAAGAGAGACCACCAGCACGGCTCCTGCCGCCATGTCCTTGGCTTTCTTTGCCAACATAGAAAAGTGATAGTGACTGGCTAAATCCACCACATTTTCAATAGCAGAGTTAATAATCTCAAAGGCCACTACCAAGAAAATGCTCATTAGGAGAAAGAGCCATTCGATTCGTGACACCTGAAAAACAAAACCTGCAAGGATAACCACAAGGGCTGTCACTGCATGTTTTCGCATATTGCGTTCTTCCTTGATGGCAGTCAGAATTCCTGTAAGAGCAAATTCTAAACTAGATACCAGGTCACGATTTTTCCATTTTCGTTTATTGTCTTGTGAGTCCATAGGCTGTTAAAATTTCTTCTTGTAAACCGAACATCTCCGTTTCTTCTTCCGGAGTGTAGTGATCGTAGCCGTTGATATGTAAAAAGCCGTGTACTGCCAAGAAGCCCATCTCACGCTCAAAGCTGTGACCGTATTCCTCAGCTTGCTCATGCGCTTTATCGATAGAGATGAAAAGTTCCCCAATGTAGGCATCAAACTCAGACATCATTTCTGCTAATTCAGGATTATCAAGCAGATCTTCTTCATCAAAGGCAATGTCCAACTCTGGCTTATACTCAAGGCTGATGACATCTGTCGGACGATCCGTATCACGGTACTCGAGATTGAGTTCATGGCTACGCTCATTGGTCACAAAAGTAACTGCCATCTCCTTGTCTTCTTTTCCTATTTTTTGGGCTGCAAATTCCAAAATTTCTTGGGTTTGTTGCAAGATTTCTTGTGAAACTTGGCCAGTTTCATCTACCATTTCAATATACATGTACTTCTCGATTCTCTTTACTTGGCTTTATTATACCACATTTCCATGATTTTATTCTACCTTTTTGATATAATACTATGGAATACAATCACAAGGAGAGAACGATGTCATTTGACGGATTTTTTTTACACCACATGGTTGAGGAATTACGAAGCGAGTTGGTCAATGGTCGCATTCAGAAAATCAATCAGCCTTTTGAACAAGAATTGGTCTTGCAAATCCGCAGCAATCGCCAAAGCCATCGTCTGCTCCTCTCTGCTCATCCCGTTTTTGGTCGCATCCAGCTGACCCAAACGACCTTTGAAAATCCAGCCCAACCTTCCACTTTTATCATGGTTTTGAGAAAGTATTTGCAGGGTGCCCTGATTGAGTCAATTGAGCAAATCGAAAATGACCGTATTGTGGAAATCACGGTTTCCAATAAAAACGAGATTGGAGACCATATTCAGGCGACTCTCATTATCGAAATCATGGGTAAACACAGCAATATTCTCCTCGTGGATAAAAGTAGCCATAAAATCCTCGAAGTCATCAAACACGTCGGCTTTTCACAAAATAGCTACCGCACCTTACTTCCAGGATCGACCTATATCGCTCCGCCAAGTACCGAGTCTCTCAATCCTTTTACTATCAAGGATGAAAAGCTCTTTGAAATCCTACAAACCCAAGAACTAACAGCAAAAAATCTTCAAAGCCTCTTTCAAGGTTTAGGACGCGATACAGCAAATGAATTGGAAAACATTCTTGTCAGTGATAAACTGTCTACTTTCCGTAACTTTTTCAATCAAAAAACCAAGCCATGCTTAACAGAGACTTCCTTCAGTCCAGTTCCTTTTGCGAATCAGGTGGGAGAGTCTTTTACCAGTCTTTCGGATCTCTTAGATACCTATTATAAGGATAAAGCTGAGCGCGACCGCGTCAAACAGCAAGCCAGTGAGCTCATTCGTCGTGTTGAAAATGAACTTCAGAAAAATCGACATAAGCTTAAAAAACAAGAAAAAGAGTTACTAGCGACAGACAATGCTGAGGAATTTCGCCAAAAAGGGGAATTGTTGACAACCTTCCTTCATCAAGCACCTAATGACCAAGACCAGGTTATCCTAGACAACTACTACACCAATCAGCCTATCACCATTGCGCTTGATAAGGCCTTGACTCCCAGCCAGAATGCTCAACGCTATTTTAAGCGTTACCAGAAACTCAAAGAAGCTGTCAAATACCTGACTGATCTGATTGAGGAAACCAAGGCAACCATTCTTTATCTAGAAAGTGTGGAGACTGTGCTCAACCAAGCTGGACTAGAAGAAATCGCTGAAATACGTGAAGAATTGATTCAAACTGGCTTCATCAGAAGACGCCAACGCGAGAAAATTCAGAAACGCAAAAAACCAGAACAGTATCTGGCGAGCGATGGCAAAACCATTATCTATGTCGGTCGAAACAACCTTCAAAATGAGGAATTGACCTTTAAAATGGCCCGCAAGGAGGAACTCTGGTTCCATGCCAAGGACATTCCTGGAAGTCATGTCGTCATCTCAGGAAATCTCAATCCTTCTGACGAAGTCAAGACAGATGCAGCCGAACTAGCTGCCTACTTCTCCAAAGGGCGTTTGTCAAATCTCGTGCAAGTGGATATGATTGAAGTCAAGAAACTCAACAAACCAACAGGAGGAAAACCCGGATTTGTAACCTACACAGGACAAAAGACCCTCCGTGTCACACCAGATCCAGAAAAAATCGCATCTATGAAAAAATCCTGATTCCACTTGAAATCAGGATTTTCGTTTACAATTTACTCTGCAATCAAGGTTTCCAAACCAACCTTCATCATATCGGTGAAGGTATTTTGGCGTTCTTCTGCCGTAGTGTCTTCATCTGGATTGACCAAGCTATCAGAAATGGTCATGATAGCAAGTGCATCGACGTGGTGTTGGGCAGCAAGATAGTAAAGAGCTGCTGCTTCCATTTCCACAGCCTTGACTCCCCATTTACCAAGCTCGATGTTCTTTTTAAAGTAGTTTGAGTAAAAGACATCTGATGACAAAACGTTCCCAACGTGGGTGGTCATACCTAGTTCTTTGGCGATATGGTAGGCCTTGTCTAGCAAGTCAAAACTAGCGATTTGTGGGAAATCATACTGTGGCCAGTCGTTGCGGATGATGTTTGAGTTGGTTGCAGCTGCTTGCGCCAAAACCAATTCACGGACATGAACATCCTCGTTTAACGAACCCGCAGTTCCCACACGGATCAATTTCTTTACACCGTAGTCCACAATCAACTCACGCGCATAAATCGAAATGGATGGCATCCCCATCCCAGTTCCCATGACCGATACACGGTGACCCTTGTAAGTACCAGTGTAACCAAACATGTTACGCACTTCGTTAAAACAAACAGCATCTTCAAGGAAGTTTTCCGCAATAAATTTCGCACGAAGAGGATCCCCAGGAAGAAGAATTTTATCAGCAATTTCACCCTGCTGAGCAGCAATATGGATAGACATAGTTTATGATACAAAGAGCGAGAAGAAAACGACTGAAAATTAGGAATTTGACGAGAAATCCTGATTTCTCAGTCAGATTATCTATTTTCCGAGTTTTCCGCTAGTGTTCAAATTAGAACACTTCGCTCTACCTTTCTTTTTGTATATTTAGGATAGCTACAGAGAACAAAGGAAAAATAGGAAACTGACGACACATCGCAGATGTTAGACAGTTTATCTTTTTTACACAGTTCTCCGCCCGTATTCAGTTCAACAAATACGGTTTACCCATCCTTTCTTTTATTGTTATGAAAGATTTTCCGCTCGTGTTCAAATCAGAACACTTCACTCTACCTTTCTATGATAAGTATTCATTACAATTCAGCAAGAATCGCTTTCAGCAAGCCTTTAAAGTCGCCTTTGACACGTTCGGTTACTTCTACAACTTCTTCGTGGTTGAGTTCTTCTTGGAAACCAGCCGCAAAGTTAGTAATACATGAAATACCGAGAACTTTCAAGCCAGAGTGGGCTGCCACGATTACTTCAGGAACCGTAGACATACCAACGGCATCTGCTCCCAGTGTCTTATAGGCACGAATCTCTGCTGGTGTTTCATAAGTCGGACCAGTCACACCAATATAGACACCTTCATCAAGCTTGATACCAAGTTTTTTAGCCACTTCATGGGCAGTAGCGCGGTATTCTGGTGTGTAGGCCTTAGACATATCAGGGAAACGTGGACCAAAGTCATCCAAATTTTCACCCATCAATGGATTTTGACCCGTCATGTTGATATGGTCTGAGATAGCCATCAAGGTACCAGGACCAAATCCAATACCTCCAGCTGCGTTGGTTACAATGACACCTTCGCATCCGAGAACTTTCATCACACGTACTGGGAAAGTCACGACTTCCAGAGGATTTCCTTCGTAGAAATGGAAACGACCTTGAAGAGCCAAGACCTTACGACCTGCAAGTTCTCCATATACCAATTTACCAGCGTGACCGACTACTGTCGAACGACCCCAGTTTGGAATATCTGCATAGTCTACTACAACTGGATTTTCGATTTCTTCCGCCAATTCTCCAAGTCCTGATCCAAGGATTAGACCGAACTCAGGCGCTAGTATTCCCTTGTCTTTCAGGAAAGCAGCTGTTTCCTTGATCTTATCTAAAAATGTCATTGTGTGTCTCCTTTTTTATTTTTTAGCATTTGACCAATTTTGTCAAAGGTTTTTGCATTGCGAATAGTAATGTTGCGATAGAAAGGCATCTTGAGCAAGTGCTTATGATAGGCAGTTGCATAGTAGGATTTTTCAGAGATCTTCCCCCAGAAAATCCCAAGTTTTCCAAAATGAACCACTTCATCTTTCAGTTCCAAACTTTCAACTTTCTCAATGACTTGAGCAACATCCAAGCTCTCCGTGTAGAAGAGCACATCCTTTCGTGCCAAATCTTTGGTCCACCATTCAGGTAGATTTTCAATTTCTGCTTCAAAGTCCTCAAGACTCAGCAAGGAAAAGCTCTGAATAAATGGATAATGGACTTCAAAGAATGCCTCTAACTTTTCAACCAATTGGGCTTTGGCATCTGTCGAAGTAAAGAAAATATTGCCACTGTTGATGTAGGTATCAACTTTTTCCACTCCCAACTCTGTCAATTCTTGACGAAGTTGCGACATAACAACCTTATTTTTCCCACCGACATTAATGCCCCTTACCAGTAAAGCATAGTGTGTCATCTTATACCAATTTATCTAAGAAACTTTCCCCAATCATGGCAGTTTCAACACCAAAGTTATCCGCAACTGTCGCTGAGATATCTGCAAAATGTCCAACTGGAATGACACCATTTCCCTTAAAGCTAGGGCTGTAAGCTAAAAGTGGGATATATTCACGAGTGTGGTCTGTTCCTGCATAGGTTGGGTCATTTCCATGGTCAGCAGTAATCAAGAGAAGGTCATCCTCTCTCATGGCAGCGATAATTTCAGGCAAGCGTTCATCAAACTCATGCAAGCAATCACGGTAACCATGAGCATTGCGACGGTGGCCGTAAAGGGCATCAAAGTCAACTAAGTTTGTGAAGGAGAATCCTTTTTCAAATTCAGCAAGTCCCATGGTCTTCAATAATGTATCAATTCCGTGGCTGTTTGACTTGTTGTGGCCCATGTCATGATTGATACCAGCTCCGTTAAAGATATCGTTGATTTTACCAACAGCGTAAGTATCGATACCTGCTTCGTTCAATTTATCCAAAACAGTTGGTGCAAATGGAGATACGGCCAAGTCACGACGATTTGCCGTACGAGTGAAGTTACCTGGTTCACCAACATATGGACGGGCAATGATACGACCTAGAAGGGCTGGGCGCTCAAGGGTAATCGAACGAGCGTATTCACAAATACGATAAAGTTCATCTAAAGGAATGATATCTTCGTGGGCAGCAATCTGCAAAACTGGGTCAGCTGAAGTATAGATAATCAACTCCCCAGTTTCCATTTGACGTGGCCCAAAATCGTCAATAACAGCTGTACCTGAGTACGGTTTGTTGGCTTCACGAATGACCTTGCGTCCTGAAAATTCTTCGATCTTTGTCAAGATTTCTTCTGGGAATCCGTTCCAGAAAGTATCGAAAGGCTCGGTAATGTTGAGTCCCATGATTTCCCAGTGACCAGTCATTGTATCCTTACCAAGGGAAACTTCTTCCAATTTTGTTGCATATCCTGTTGGATTGCTTTCAGCTGGTACAGTCTTTAGAGGAGTTTCGCGAGGAATATTTCCTAGACCGATTTTAGCCATGTTTGGCACATTCAAACCAACTGTTTTGGAAATGTGTCCTAGTGTGTCAGAAGCTCCATCTGGAACCCCTGCATTGACAAAGTTATTGGCATCTGGTGCAGCACCGATTCCCACAGAATCCAGTACCACCAAGTGAATACGATTAAATTTTGACATAGTCTGTCTCCTTATTATGTTGATTAGTTTGCTTTTGTTGAAGTTAAAATCTGAACACCATCTCGTCCCGCTACGATGACCTTATCCACCATTTGGTTGAACAAGCCGTGCTCTACGACACCAACGACATGGTCCAATTCTTGCCCGAAAGCAATTGGATCTTCAATGACATCCAAGGCTAGATCAATGATAAAGTTCTGCATATCGGTCACAAAACGTTGGCCGTCTTTTTCACGGAAACTTGGTTTGTAGCCAGCTCGCTTAAACCGACGAAAGACCTGTTCTGCACCATACTGAACCACTTCTACAGGCAATTTAAAAGCACCTAGTTTCTCTACCAGTTTGCTTTCATCTACCACCCAAATGTATTCTTTTGAGGGCGTTGCGACAACCTTCTCCATCAGAAGGGCACCACCACCGCCTTTGATTCCGTTAAACTGGCTATCTACTTCATCCGCCCCATCAACCGTCACATCGACAAAGTCTACTTGATCAATCGACTTGAGAGGGATGTTAAGACCTTCAGCCTGTTTACTGGTCACACTGGAAGTCGTTACAGCAGTAATCTGCAAACCTTCTTCCTTAATCCGACGACCGATTTCTTCTACGAAATAGTAAGCAGTTGATCCAGTACCGAGTCCAACAACCATACCATCCTTGACAAACTCAGCAGCCTTGATACCTGCTATCTTTTTCAGATTCTCCACTTAAACACCTCCATTAAAGAGCTATTTTTATTATAACATGTATCCGTTTTTATTTCATGGATACACTGGAAAAACCCGAACATTTTTATTTCGGGTTTTGGTGTCCTATTTAACCATATCAGGATCGTAATCATAGAATCCTGTATCGAGGAAACGGTTTTTAGGGTGTAACTTGCGCACTTCCTCATCTAACAAGAAGGCTTGGTCATGGCTAAAGTTGCCCTCTTGGATCAAGCCACGTGCTTGGATAAAGAGTTTAGCAATTTCTACAAAATTCTGACCAGGTGTGTAGAGCCCCTCTAGCTTCCAGTGAGTAAAACCATGCTCCACCAATTCTGTCAATTTGGTCATCAAATCAAGGTCGTTATTTGCAAAAATGTGGGTCCCATGATTGTCTTCAAAGATAGAGTAATGGCTCTCAGGGTCACTCGGTTCTGCTAAGAAGAGGTCACGTTTACGTGTCTTTTCATCATCGATGTGCGTGAAGTTATAGTAGTTTTGCAAGAGCGGACGCTTAGAATGATGAATGACACTAGCTCCATAAACCAATACTTCAGCAGGAATTTCCAAAATCTCTGGCATCTTGAAGAGTTCAGCAGATGGAATTTCACGCGCCAAAACAGCCTCAGAGGCGCCTGCCTTTTGACCCCAGAAGTTAATCTGACGACTGCTTGTCACCATGGTTGAAGCATCGTAGATGGTCTTAAAGGAATAGCCATCACGGTTGACCACATAAAAGACACCTGCATCTCCTACTGTAATATAGTCTGTCTTGATTTCTTCCAAGAAGTCTAGGAAAGGCTTGATACGGTCCATCATATCTTGGTGCATGAGGGCATTAACCGCAACAATCAATTCCTTGCCTGCTTCATGAACCAGCTTAGCGATGGTGCGTAACTCTTCATAGCTAAAGGTTGTTGGCAGACGAAGTCCAAAATCTTTCTCACCAACATAGATACGGTCTACGCCGGCTTCGAGTAACTGTTCAACTTGTTCAATACTTTCAGCAGTTGCTGTAATGATAATCTTTTCCATAAGAAAAATTATACCACATTTCTCAAAAATCAGCTATGGGTACTGGGAGTTTCACAAAAAGTTAAACTTGTTTCTATCTTTTCCAATCAAAAAAGTGAACAGTAACTTGTACCATTCACTCTATTTTATGCATGTGTTTCTTCAACTAGGTGGCCATCGTTCATGACATAAATACGATCAACCTTATCAAGAAGGCGAGTATCATGCGTAATCATAACAACTCCTCTGCCTTGTTCATGGGCAATGGCAGCCAGCATCTCCGTTACTTGGTAAGCACGCTCGGTGTCTAGACTGGCTGTCGGCTCATCTGCAAGCACAATGCTCGGATTGTTATAGAGCGCTCTAGCAATCGCGGCACGTTGACGTTCGCCACCTGATAGAGCCTTGGGATACTGTTCTTTTACTTTTTCCAAATCCAACAGGTCAAAGAGCTCTTTTCGGTCACTTTTGCTATTTTTTCCCTTATCTAGTCTGTCTATCAAATCCAGCTGTTCCTTGACCGTTAGAAAAGGAATTAGGTTTGAAGCCTGAAGAATGAAACTAAACTCTCTAAAACGGAGGTCTGTTTTCTCCTTCTCCGTCAAACTGCCTGTTTCCTTCCCCTTTACTAGAATCTTTCCACTCGAAGCTTCCTGTAGTTGTCCTAGAGTTGTTAGAAAGGTTGTCTTGCCAGAGCCAGAAGGCCCAACAATAGCTACGAACTCTCCTGCATTTAGCTGAAAATTTGTCTCATGCAGGGCAACGACTTTCATCTTTCCTTCCCCGTAGGTTTTTGTCACTTGAGTCATTTCTATCAATGCTGTCATACTATACTCCTTATCACTCTGCAATCGCAGTAATCGGGTCCACCTTTAGCAAGCGTGGTAGTGAAATGACACCACCTAGAAGGGCCATCAAGCAAATTACCAAACTTAGGACCGAGTAGGCTATCCAACTTGGATAGAAAAAGAAGGTAGCTGGTAAGACTAAAATCACTCCTCCGATTGCCAGCAAGGCTAAAGCAATCCCCATACCAGCTAGGAGGAAGATTTGACAGAATAGAGACCATACAATGGTTTTGATCTGTATTCCCTGAGCTCGCATTATTCCATAAAGTCCTAGTTTTTGGATAGTAATGATATAAACAAAAATCCCCACAATCAAGCCTGTGATGACAATCATAGCAAGAATCATTCCTGAAAATACATTAACCTGAGGTGTGTAACCAGGAATTTTCGAAATCATTTTTGGAATGGAAATCTGTTTCAGTCCATCGCCAGACACTTCTATGTCATTTTTCAAAACTAAGGCAGAGATGGAACGATTGGCTTTCAAGGTTCCTTGTAAGGTCCAATAAGTTGTCAGACTCGTAAAGACAACAGGCTCGGTGAAAAACTTATTTCCTTGAGTCAGGCCTACGATCTTGTAACTTGTCTCACTTCCATTGAGCTGAATGGCATCACCTAGCTTCATCCCATAGTTCTCAAAAGACTGATCCACGACAACCTCATCATCTCTTTCAGGATAACGACCCTCCGTCAAACTAGGAGAGATAAAAGAGTCCCAGTTTTGAGCAAAGATGGAAACGTTAATCTTTTCACTACCATCGACTAGATTGGTCACAGCGAACATATAGCCCAATGGAGCAGCCTCTTCAGAACTCTTTTCCTTGTAGTCTTTTTCAGGAATAAAAGATGCCGTCAAATTATCATTTGCGTAGTCGGATAAAACGACACCCGTCGCTTGCCAATTATCAATAGCGGCCCGGTTGTTTCGCACAAGACCAAGAGCTAGACTGGTCATAAAAAAGACCATAAAAGCGATAAGAAAAATGGTCGTTAAGATCAAACTATATCGAAGTTTGTTTCGTAATATCTCTTTGATAGCAAGATACATGCTTATCTCCTTTTACTTTTCCCAGAGGTAGCAAGAATGCCACCCAGACCAATAGACAGAATCTCTGTCTTATCATCCATTCAAAACAACTCCTATCAATACTCTTCAAAAGTATCCAGGTAGCAACTCAACAAATCATCTTAGGAAAAGCCTCAGCTTACTATCAATTTATATAAGTTATCCTTTTCTTTCTCAGTATATTTATAAAAGAGAAGGTCATGTCATCTGTTTTAAGTGTAACATCCATGCTACCATTTTCCCTTGTAGGTGTCAAGAGAGCGACTTAGAGGATGATAAGAGACTTTAGTAGTTTTGTAACAATCCTGTAATAATTCTCTGCATAAAAAATGATAAAATAGTTATGTACTGTTAAGGAGAGAATCATGTCCGCAAGAAAACTAGAAGCTTATGAGTTTGAACAAGCTCCCGAATCAAAACAAACTCCGCTTTACCAAGATTACACACCTGAAGCCCCAGTCGGCCCTAACCTAAAAGAGATTTTATTTTTTGTAAATATCGCTTGTTTCTGTATTTTTATGGCACTTTTTAGTTTTATCTTTTTAGCTATAAAATTAAATACAGCTTTATCCTTTGTCGCTGCAATGGGTCTTAGTTTCGCCCTTTTACAACTTCAACGAAAGATAATGAAACGAAAATTTTCGAAATAAAGGTTGGTACTACTACCAACCTCTTTTCTAGTTATCAAAAAAGACAGTTCTCTAACTGTCTTTTTTATTTATTCTTACGTTTTGAAGGAGATTGAATAGCGATCTTAACTTCAAAAATTGTTCCTCTAGGTTTGTTATCTTTTACGCTAATCGTTCCTCGTAAGGCATCTACGATTTGCTTGGCCAAGGATAGTCCAAGACCAAAGCCACCTTTCTGACGAGTTCTTGCCTTGTCTACACGATAAAAACGGTCAAAGATTTTCTTCTTGTCAGCAGCTGAGATTCCAATTCCGTTATCCGTTACTGTTAGATAGAGGTGACGATCTGTAGCATGGACTATAAACTCAATTTTCCCATCTTCTTCAGTATACTTGATGGCATTGTCAAATAAGATGGTCATGAGCTGTTTTAGGAGCAACTGATCGGTCATAAAGGGACGATAAATCCGATTTTCATACTCAAAAATACGATCATTTTCAGAAGCAATCAACTCATAGTTAGCAAAGGTCGTCTTAAAGAACTGTGGTGATACTTCTGCTATTTCTGGTTTAATTCCATCATCGCGACGTGCAAGGTTGAGAAGATTGGTCGTGAGGAAGCGCATGTTGCGAACTTCTTCAAGACTGGAAGCGATACTTTCGCTGGATTCCATAATCGTTGCCTCTGGTTTTCGAAAGAGATTTTCTAAACGATTTTGTAAAACGGCCAAAGGCGTTCTCAGTTCGTGACTCGCATTTTCAACAAAGGACTTCTGCTTTTGCATACTTTCCAGCAAGGGTTTGACACTGACACGTGCCAGATAAACACTGGCAATTAAAGACAGGAGCCAGAAACTAGCCATGACTACAACAATTAAATGCTCGTGGTTTTGGCTGATTTGCTCGAGCTGGCTGGTATTGATTAAAACCGCAGCATATTTGACGTTACTTGAGACGGAAGATGAGTTGGTTTCCATCAAAATCATCCGATAGGTTTCTTCCTGACCATAGCTATTGACAACTTGGATTTGGCGAATGTGATTCAACTCCTTTTTGTCCAGCTTGATCTTGTCCAAACCTAAAAAGCGATTGCCCAGTAAGAGCTGATTAAAATCCTTGTCAAAGAGCAAGACTTCCGTATTGGAGCTGACATTGGGCTTGATTTCAGCCTTGTTGGCATCCGCTGTTGCTGGTTGAATATCCTTAACCTCTTCAGTTGCCCGATTCAGGGCTAACTGGATAACCGCTTGGGGACTGCTACTAAGGGCTTGGAGTTTTTCATCTACAGAAGTGTAGAGACTCGAGTGCATGACCTGGAGGATAATCAAGGTCATAGCAGAGAAGATCAGGGTGAACACTCCAAAGTTTCGAATGAAATAGCTGAAATCATCCGCATACCATGTTTTTTTTAGTTTATTGAACATCTTTTAAAATATACCCGACACTACGCAAGGTTTGAAGATTTTCAGCAAAGGCTGTTCCCTTCAATTTCTTACGAACTTTTGAGACATAGACTTCTACAACGGAAATCGTCGTATCGCTATCAAATCCCCATAGACGGTCAAAAATTTGCGTCTTAGGAAGAATAACATTTTGATTTTGAAGGAAGTAAACCAATAATTCAAACTCTTTTCCGAGTAGTTCCACAGGAGTGTCTTCCACCTTCACTTCATTCGTTGAAAGGTTGACGACAATATCTCCATAGGTCAAGGTGTTTTCGTTAAACTTACCTGAACGTTTGAGAAGGGCTTGGATTCGCATTTTGAGTTCTTCAAGGTAGAAAGGTTTGGTGAGGTAGTCATCCGCTCCAAGCTCAAAACCGTGTCCCTTGTCATCCAAACTCTCTTTGGCAGTCATGATAAGGACTGGTGTCGTGATTCCTTTTTCACGCAATTCTTTCAAGACTTGGAACCCATTTTTTTCCGGCAACATCAGGTCAAGCAAAATCAAGTCATAAACGCCACTTTCAGCTTCGTAGAGACCTTCTTCTCCATCAAAGACCTGCATGACATCTGCAAAATCATCCAAAAAGTCAAATACTGAGTTTGACAGACCCAGGTCATCTTCTACTAATAAGATTTTTATCATCAGAAACTCCTCCTTGTTATGATTATTATACCAAAATTGCCTTAAAAAAAACTCAACTCTCTCTTCTTTTCAGATAGAAAGTTGAGTTTTTGTTTACATTTTGAACGAATTAAGCCTTGCCATATTGGGCTACAACAGCTTCGACTGCTGCTTTCTCACGCTTAATCAAGTCAACACGCGCTGCGATATCCTTGATCCCCATGCGGATATTACGGCTAAGAGCTAGGTCAGAAAGTTGCGGTTCAAAGAATTCCTTATACTCAGCCAAGCGTTCTTCTGTTTTAAAGATGTGTGATGGGAAGATGACAAAGCTATCAAAGCTCATATCCCCACCAAGAGCTGCCTTGATCCAATCCCAGTTTTCACGCGCCCATACCCAAACAGTTTCTTGAGTTGTTTGGTGTCCGAGGAATTGGAGGTACCATGAAGAAAGGTCTTGTGGTTTCACCACAAATTTGTCCTTCCATGAACGAATCAAGGTTTGGATATTGTCAGCATCTGTACTGTAGGCTAGAGCAGCTGCCAACTGGCGTTTGAAGACCGCATCCGTCGCATGAGTGTAGAGGTCCAGATAAGTTGCGACCAAGTCCTTGGTCTCATAGTGTTTCATTTCATTGATAAGAACTTGTGCACGGATGGCTGCTGGAAGTCCTGCAAGGTTCTCCTTGTGAGCTGCAAAGATTTGGCTAGCGACTTGACTAGCTTCTGCATCATTGGAGCGAATCATCATAGAAACGGCCAACTGACGAACCAATTCATCCTCATCTGATTCTCCGTCTTTGGCTTCAAAGCCAAGACGGTCATAGTTATGACGAGCCAATTTAGCAACCAGACTGTTAAAGGCTTTCTCAGCTTCTGTACCTTCATCGATAAAGCGCTCAAGGGCAGAAATCACTTGAGAAACAGCTGAAACCACCAGATAAGACTCTTCCTTAGCAAGTTTATCAAGGACTGGAAGCAAGTCTGCATAAGAAATGTGCCCTGCTTCAGCCAACAAACGACGTTCTTGAACGATTTGCAGTTTGCTTGTGTTATCAAGTGTCTCTAACTCAGCAAGAACAGCATCTAACAAGTCTCCTTGATAGTCTGTAATGTAGTGGGCAGTATTTTCAGTATTGAGGCGAAGTGCTCCTTTGTTTTCAGCAAGAAGAGCGGCATAGTCAGGGATTTCGATACTTTCAGTTTCAAGTGTGTCTGGCAAACCTTTCCAGTTGCTGTTGAGTGGCACTACCCAGAGGCGGTTCTTGTCTTCGTGCTCACCGATAAAGAATTGTTTTTGCGAAATCTTCAAGACGTCATTTTCAACTTTGACAGTGAGAACTGGATAACCAGGTTGTTCCAACCAAGAATCCATGAAGGCTGCGACATCACGTCCTGATGCTTGACCAAGAGCATCCCAAAGGTGACGACCAATGGTGTTGCTGTATTGGTGTTTTTCAAAGTAAGCGTGCAAACCCTTAGCAAAATCAGCATCACCTAGCCAACGGCGAAGCATGTGCATAAGACGGCTTCCTTTGGCATAAACGATAGCGCCATCAAAGAGCGTGTTGATTTCATCTGGGTGTTTGACTTCGACGTGGACAGACTGAACCCCATCAGTCGCATCACGTTTAAGCGCCGCTGGAACTCCACCTGTTTGGAAGTCTTCAAAGATGTTCCAACTTGGCTCGATGGCATCCACACAGACGTATTCCATCATGTTAGCGAAGCTTTCATTAAGCCAAAGGTCATCCCACCATTTCATAGTCACGAGGTTACCAAACCATTGGTGAGCCAACTCATGTGCCACAACAAGGGCAACTTGTTGACGGCTAGCAAAGGTTGAGTTCTCATCCACAACCAAGTAAACTTCACGGTAAGTCACAAGACCCCAGTTTTCCATTGCACCTGCTGAGAAGTCAGGAAGGGCGATGTGGAGCGATTGAGGAATTGGATACTTAACTCCGTAGTAATCTTCGTAAAACTCGATTGAGCGAACGGCGATGTCCAGTGAGAAATCAAGGTTTGATAGGGGGTGGGCTTTGGTTGAGTAGACACCAACGAGAGTACCATTTTTAGTTTTAGCAGTAACCCCTTGCAAATCACCAGCTACAAAGGCTAACAAGTAAGAAGACATGCGAGGTGTTGTCTCAAACTTCCAGACGCCTGTTTCCTTACGGTCTTCCACATCAATTTCTGGCATGTTTGACAGGGCCACTTCACCTTCCGCTTGGTCAAAACGTAGAGCGAGGTCAAAAGTTGCTTTGGCTTCAGGCTCGTCCACACATGGGAAGGCTTCACGCGCAAAATGGCTTTCAAACTGAGTAGACAGGACTTCCTTCTTGACACCATCAACTGTGTAATAAGAAGGGTAAATCCCTGTCATGTTGTCTGTGATTTTTCCTGAAAAAGCGATGACCAATTCAACTTGACCAGTCTCAGCCAATTCGATATGAAGGGCTTCATTGTCATGGTCAACTGTAAACGGACGAGCTTGACCCGCAACTTCTACAAAAGCGATTTCCAAATCTTTTTGGTGAAGGGAAATACGGTCAGTCTTGGCTTGACCAGTGATGGTCACCTTCCCAGAAAAGGTCTTGGTCTCACGACTCAAGTCTAAAAATAAATCATAGTGTTCAGGAACAAATTGCGTAATAAAATGTTCAACTGCTTGCATAGTTTTCTCCTATTCTAAGTTTAAGAGTTTTACTCTTCTTCAAACAAACTTATTATATCATGTTTTGCTTTAGAAAAAAGGATTGGACGGTAATTTCCAAAACTTTCTTCCTTCTGCAGTCTAGAGTGGGTAGACCTTGCGAAATTCTTCCAAAACAACCTTGCTGTCAGGTGTAAAAGTCAGTCCTGCCTCTCTCAGCCACTCGGCGAAACAGTCCTCATGAACCTGACGCCAATAGGCTAAAGATTTGTCTCCCTCACCTTCCTTATAGGCATGGTCAGCAGAAACTTGATGAAAGGGCTGAACGGAAACCTTAGTAATTTCGACAATGCAGACAGCTCGATCTTGGCTATCTAAAATGATGTCAAAGGTTCCTTCTCGTGGAAGAGGTTCGTCTTCTATTGCATAGAGGTCGTAGGCTGAGGCAGTTGCTGTCTTTTCGACTTTTAAAACCAAATCTGCCAAGAGATCTGCTTCCACTCCAAAAGCCCAGGCATCTATCTCATCTCCGATAGAGGGGTTGATTTGCTTGTAGTCATTCCACATTTCTTGCGGTGTCATGGGTTGCTCCTTTGTAATTTTTTACTTACTTCTTTTATACGTTTGAGGTGGTCTGGATGATCAATCTCTAAATTAAAAATCTCTGGAATAGAACTGTAGTGGATAATACACTTGATACCCATCTGATTCATTTTTTGTATGAAAGAAGTATTCAGATAGCCTGCTACAGCAAAGTCAATCTTTTTTATCCTTGCTTTATCCTGCATATCTCTTAGCATATCTAACATTATTGGACTTTCCATATCATGCCATTGACTGTTTCTCACAGTCGCAAAAACAAAAGAAGTCAAATCATTCATTCCAACTATAATCTTTGAAATACCAGTTTCCAGTATCCTGTCCAAGTCAAAATAAGCTGACGGTAATTCAATCATTGTGCCGACTTTTCCAGTAAAACCATGCTCACGCAATACTCTAATAGCTTGTTTTAACTGCTCAGCATCATTGATAAAAGGAAAAATAACAGACAGATTGGGATTTGTTTGATAAACTTCTGTAACGACATGTGCTTCAGCCTGAAATTCATCAGGACACGCCAGCAAGCGCCTAGTTCCTCTATAACCAAACAAGGGATGATTTTCATCAAAATGCTCTTTAGTCCCCTCTAAACAATTAGCTTCTGTATTTGTTAACTCTGAAAAACGATACCAAACCTCTTCATCTGAGTACAAGGAGCAAATGGTATCTAGATAATCTTTTACAAATTGTTGACAACTTGCTAATAGGATATTTTGATTGAGCTCTCTCAGTAAGTATTCTCCACGAATCATACCGACGTGGTGCAATAACTGAGGATAAACTTTTTCAACAATTTGTTCGCCACTAAGGACAAGTTGGTTTCTCATCATTCACCTTCCAATTCATATACAAGGTCTTGTCCAGCTCTGGAAATCCTAATAATTCAGACTTAATCTTCAAGACTAATGGTGATGCATTTTCTTCTGTGATTTTCTGAATATCCATCCAAACATATCCGAGTGAATCATTCGCACCATCAGAGACAGCTTCCGAAATAGTAACTTGAGCTTCCTTCTCGTTGACCTCAATATCATAAAATGCCATGATATGGTGAACCACACAATTTTTTAACTCTTCCCTGACGAAAATATCGTAGATTCGAGGATTGGAGTAGCTTCTAACAGTAAATCCTGTCTCTTCCATAACTTCTCTAATCAGCGTTTCCGTCAGTCCTTCACCAAGTTGCTGACTACCACCGGGTAGATCATAACGATGTTGATAAGGGCCTCTCGTTTTTTCAATGCAGAGTAACTTCCTATTTTCAAAGCAAACAGCATAGACTCCAAAGTGTTTTTTGATTTCCATCCAACTCCTCCTACTTCAAAGACCAGCCACCATCAATAGTCAGGATTTGTCCTTGCATGGCGCTCGCTTTTCCACTTGCTAAGAAAAGGCTAATCACTGCTACTTCCTCTGGCTCAATCCAGCGTTTGATGGGCGTTTCACTAGCCACCCAGTCAGCTAAGCCACCTGGTTCAAAGTCGGCAGCGGTCATAGCTGTCTTGACTGCCCCTGGAGCAATCCCAAAGACCTGAATACCATCCTCAGCATAGTCTAGAGCCAACTGCTTGGTAAAGCCAGCTAAGGCGTGCTTAGACGAGGTATAGGCGTGACCACCTCCGCCAGCTAGACTTGAAGCAATCGAACACATATTGATGATAATTCCTTTTTTATTTTCCAGCATTTGCGTCAAATAATAACGAGTCAACTCAACAGGAGTCATATAGTTGATTTCAAAAATCTCTTGAATTTCCTGGGCTGATTGTTCCAAAAGTGGTTTGAAATCATCCAAAACTCCAGCAGTATTGCACAAGACATCCACCTGAGGACACCAGTCAAAAATTGGCTCCAAGTCCAAGGTCAAATCTCTCTGTAAAAAGTGAAAATCACGCTCTAAGAGTGGATTTTCACCTTGGTCAACTCCATAAACTTGATAGCCATTCTCTAAAAAGAGTCGTGCTTGAGCCAGACCAATCCCTGAACTTACTCCCGTCATCAATACACGTCTAGTCATGGACTTCTACCCAGTCCGTCGCCAAAACATCACAAGGTGTCGGGCTCCACATGGAAAAACCTTCTCCCTCCCCAGACACGTTGATTAGGAAATAGGGCGTCACTTCAAGTGCAATCCCGTTTTGCTCGATAGTATCAAAAAGTTGAACATAGTTTTCAGCCCCTCCCCAGCCAGTACGAACATATTTTTTCTTAGCCTTTAACCCAGGCAAAATTTCTTCAAATGTCATAGTTTTCTCCTTTTATATCGATAAATCTTCACTTCATTATAACAAAAAACCGCTTTAAAACGGCTTTTTGATTGTGATTTATTCAAATCTGCTTCTACCTAGGGCAAATCATTCCCTGCAGCAAGATAAATTTCATACCATTCTTTTCTTGTTAAGCTAAAGTTTGTTGCTTGGCTAGCTTCTATCAAATGCTTTGGATTTGTTGTACCTACGACTGCCTGAATTTTAGCTGGATAACGCAATATCCAAGAAATTGCAATAGTTGAAGGAGTTACTCCATATTTAAAAGCTAAACGATCAAGTACTTGATTCAAAGCTTGAAATTTCTCATTTCCAACAAAATTCCCTTTAAAATACCCGAATTGTAAGACAGACCATGCTTGAATGACCACATCGTGCAATTTGCAATATTCAAAAATGCTACCATCTCGCATAGTTGCTTGACTATCTTCCATATTAACATGAAAACCAGATTCGAATCCTGGAGTAAAAGCCGCACTCAATTGTAGCTGATTAACAGCTAACGGCTGCTTGACATCTTTTTTAAGCAACTCCATCATCATAGGATTTTGATTAGAAACTCCAAAATCTCGAACCTTACCTTGTTTATAAAGGAGATCAAAGGCTTCTGCTACTTGGTCAGCTTCCATCAGAGCATCTGGTCGATGTAGAAGCAAGCTATCTAGATGATCAATCTTCAATCTTTGCAAAATACCATCTACTGATTCTAAAATATAGTCTTTTGAAAAATCAAAATAGGTAAATTCTTCAATGCGAATTCCACATTTTGACTGAATCCACATCTCTTCTCTTAAATCTGGACGATTTTTTAGGACAAGACCTAACAGTTCTTCACAACGACCACAACCATATATATCAGCCAAGTCGAAGGCATTGATTCCAACAGAAAGTGCTGTTTCCACAAGCTCTTCAACTTCTTTTACAGACTTATCTTCTATTCTCATCAATCCGAGAACAATTTCTGATAATTCTTTGTCAGCTTGACCAAGAGTTATGTATCTCATCAAATTTTTCTCCTTTAATTTCTACCGTTCTTCCCTTCATTATAACAAAAAAACCGCTTTAAAACGGCTTTTTGACTGTATATCTACTAAAATCTTCCTACCACTGCAATCCCGCTTCTCTAATTTCTTTCTTGGAAGCAAATTTACCATTTGGTCTGTGCCATCTTCCGTTTCTATCCCTAAAGTAGCCGCCTGAATTTGTTGATTGCGAGTTTGATTCCTGACTTTCTTCCTTTTCTTGTGCAGCCTGACGTACTTTTTCTTCTTCTTCCTCTTTCGCTTTCTTTTCAGCTGCTTCTTTTTCCTCAACCTCTTTCTTGGCTTTTTCCTCAGCTTCCTTCTTAGCCTTTTCTTCAGCTTCTTTCTTAGCTTTTTCTTCTCCGTTTTCAACTGTATTTTTAGCAGTACCATCCAAATAATTGATTTCCGCATTAGCTGAAACATTGTCTAGAATAACATGCGTCACAGAATACTGATCAACCTTTTCCTTACTACCACCCAGCTTGATCTCCAAGAGTTTGCCGTTTTCATCAATTCCCACATACTGCAACTCAATCTGTCTTGGAATCAATTCGTCCTTTTGATAAATCGGGGTCACCTTGTAGTCAAGATAGTAGTTTGGGTGATTGGCCAACCAAGAGTCCAACCGATTTTCATAATAAAGCATGCTTTCTTGATTAGTATTATCTGTTCCATAATATGTTCCAGCATTGAGCCAGTTAGTCATCGGAACCAAGTTTTTCTTTTCATCGTTTAATCCGCTAAACTGGTACCCAATCAAATGACCACGATTCATCAACCAAGCCTTTTTAGAGCCATCTCCATAATAAAAATTATAGTTGTGCCAACCAACCGGGTTATAACTTATCTTAGGCTCTCTCTTTTCAGTTGGCTCGTCGCTATCCTTGAGTTGAATATGAGCACCCGTCGCGCGTGATTTGGAATCCAACTCTCCAAGTTCTAGTTGTTTCTCATTTTTAAAAGGCAAGAGTCCAGCTTCTTTAAACAACTTTTCATCGAACTTAGCTTGCTTCTGTTCGACTTTTTCTTCTGGAACTGCTTGTTCTACCTTATGACCAGAACAAGCAACAAGTGTTGTTACTGAAAGTAAAGCAAGTGAAAGGGATAGCAACTTTTTCATAATAGACTCCTTTGTTTTGTATAATAACTATACTAATGCTTGCTTCTACATTTTACTATCATTTTGCTAATTATTCAAGAATAAAGAAGCTGTTATTATACTATTTTTCTCACGGTGTCCAAA
>NZ_KV822038.1:237036-281047 GCF_001815805.1 Streptococcus sp. HMSC072D05 | reverse complement strand
AAACAAAAACGATAACCACTTTTTCAGTAGTTACCGTTGCTTATCTTTTAGTCTCTTCCACCAAGTCTACTATTGATGGTCATCATAATGCTAGCAATTTTCTCACCCCAGTATGGGTCGGAAGCATAGCGAACATTCATTCCGGTTGCTTTATTTCCAAGGTGGTCTCTGCCGTAGTCGATGTAATTCTCACGAATCCACTTGGCCGCACCGAGAATTCCTTTGTCCACATTATCAAAGCTCTTGGCTGAGAGATATGGGCTCGTATCATAGGCAGCAATACCAAAGAAGTTGTTCTTATCTCTGGCAATTTGGCTGCGACCCCACGCACTTTCAAGGGCACTATGGGCCATCAAGTAAAGGGCATTGACACCGTAACGTTCCTCAGCCTCTTTGAAAGTCGCTCCTTTACCCGCTAGAGGACTATCCTGCAAGTTCATCATCGAATACAGTTTATCCAACTCAGCTGCACTATAATTACTTGGTTCTCTCAAGTTTTTAAAGAGGAAAGGATTTTTAATGGTAAAGCCATCAAAATGTTCCCCGTCAGTTGAGTAGTACTTCTTACCAATAACCATGGCAGATGTGTGTGGAGCTACTTTGATACTCGTATAAGGAGAGAGTTCATGGTAGAGGAATTTCCCATCACTAGTATAATGAGGGATAAACTCGCTTCCTTCATCTACTGCTGTCAAATCACTTTGATTCATATAGCCAGACAAGCCAGAAATCGAAACTGCAAGTCGGCCGCCTTTGCGAGTTGAGCTATCCAGTGAAACAATGCTTCCTTGGTTAATGTAACTCAAGATTTCTCCAGATGCACTATAGACATAAGCTGTGATTGGTTTAACTTTGTAATACTTGGTTTTATCCGCAACATGCCATCTACCAGAAGCATCCAAGGTATGACCATCCACAGTTTCATTTTTTGCCATATAACCGCCGGATTTAAGGTAGTACCATGATTGGTCGGATGAATCGTAGATTAATTCTTTCTCAGCCATCTTTCCATTTGATTTGAGGTAGAACCAGTTATTCTTGTACCATACCCACTCACTCGCAGCCATATAACCACCAGATTTGAGATAGTAGTAACCATTATCCCAGAGCCATTCTTTATTGGCATAATTTCCATCAGAGTTGATATAGAACCAAGAGTTATAATTCTTGTCAAAGAGCCAACCTTTGCCAGCTTTTGCTCCACTACTCGTCACATAACTGCGGTCAATCCAAGTTTCCGTAGAGAGGTAGCCGCCTGATTTGAAATGGTAATCCTTGCCTTTGATGGTTTGCCAACCTTTTTCAGCATAGGTTCCGTCAGCTTTCAAGTAAAACCAAGAGTTATAATTCTTGTCAAAGAACCATTCCGATTTCAGTTTGGCTCCACTTTTAGCAACATAGAAGCGGTCAATCCAGCGCTCGGTAGAAAGATAGCCGCCTGATTTGAAATGGTAATCTTTTTCTTTGATCGTTTCCCAGCCTTTTTCGGCATAGGTTCCGTCAGCTTTCAAGTAAAACCAAGCATCATAATTCTTATCAAAGAGCCATTCCGATTTCAATTTAGCTCCACTCTTCGCAACATAGAAGCGATCAATCCAGCGCTCAGTTGAAAGATAACCGCCTGATTTGAAATGGTAGTCCTTCCCATCTATGGTTAACCAGCCATTTTCAGCATAGGTACCATCTTGTTGAAGGTAGAACCAACTGCTATAGTTGTCATCATAAATCCAGGTTTGTTTAACCTTATTACCATTTTCTGATATATAGTTCTTACCAAGCCAAGCATTTTTCAGCATTTTACCTTGTGAATTGATGTAGTACTGGTTCTCCCCTTGAGTGATCCACTCATCTTTGGCCATTTTCCCGTCTTCTTTAAGGTAATATTTTTCCTGACCTTGTTGAATCCATTCGTTTTGCGCTTTCTGACCATCAGACTTGAGATAATACCAAGATTCTTTTTCCTGATTAAATACCCACTGTTCCTTGGCTTTAGCACCACTTTCAGTCACATAGTACTGGCCAACCCACGTTTTCGTAGCTAATTTTCCAGCTTCGTTAAAATAGTAATCCTTACTACCAACTGTCAACCAGCCGTTCTCAGCACGGTTTCCATCAGCTGTTAAATAAAACCAGGTCTGTTGCGTTTGGTCATAGATCCATTGGTTGGTTGCTGGTTTCCCGTCTGCTTTGAGATAGGTCTTTCCTTGCCAAGTTCCCTCTTCAGCTTTTGCTGTCTCCACTACAGTAAAAAAACACCCCAATAAGCCAGCACTTACTAGGGCCACTTTCCATCGTTTCATTTAAATGCTCCAATAACGTTTTCTAAACCCTATTGTAACATAGTTAACCGACGGAAATATTACAAATTGATGAAGATTCTATTTCTTGTTGACGATAAGGAAGACCTAGTTTATCTCAGACTGGCTTTGACTTCTCGACGAAGTTCTTCTAAACTGCTAATGCCATATTTGTCCATGACTTTTGGTAGATGTTCGATGATGTCAGGACAGGCGTAAGGATTGGTAAAGTTGGCTGTTCCAACTCCGATGGCAGAGGCACCAGCCAGATACATTTCTAACGCAGCTTCAGCCGAATCCACTCCCCCCATTCCAATGATGGGCAGGTCTGTTATTTGGGCTACTTGGCGGATGAGTTTGAGGGCTACTGGAAAGACTGCTGGTCCAGACATCCCACCTGTTCCATTGGCTAGGATTGGTTTTCTTGTTTTGAGGTCAAAGCGCATACCGACAAGGGTATTGATCATGGTTAAGCCACTTGCTCCTGCATCTTCTGCGGCTTTAGCAATAGTGACAACATCCGTTACACTAGGGGTTAACTTAACATAAACTGGCACATCAGAGGCTTCCACAGCTGCTTTTACCACTTCGTAGGCCAAATCAGGATCTTGCCCAATCAAAAGTCCATGATTGCCGTGATCCACATTCGGACAAGAGATATTGAGCTCGATTGCTTTTACATTAGCTGCCTTGGAAATTCCTCGAGAAACGGCAGCGTACTCTTGTTTTGAAAAGCCTGCAACATTTGCGATGATGGGAAGCGTAGGATACTCTCTTTCCAGCCAAGGCAACTTCTCAGCTAAAACAGCTTCTAAACCAGGATTTTGCAGACCGATTGCATTGAGCATACCGGCAGGTGTTTCTGCCACCCTGGGAGTTGGATTTCCAAAACGGGGTTCTAGTGTCGTCGCCTTGATCATAATGGATCCTAAAAGGTCTAAATCATAGTACTTGGCATACTCCTGGCCAAAACCAAAACAGCCTGATGCTGGAATAATCGGATTTTTCAAATCCAAACCAGGGAGAGAAACTTGTAAACGATTTGTAGTCATGACTTTCTCCTTATAATACAACTGTTCCTGTGCGAAAAACAGGGCCATCTTCACAGACACGTTGACTGACAGTCTCACTATCTGGAACTTTTAGGACGCAGGCATAGCAAGCCCCCATCCCACAAGCCATACGGGATTCCAGAGATAGATAGGCTCTTGGGTGGTCATAAAAGGCTTGATTAATGTACTTCATCATTCCCGGAGCCCCACATGAGTAAACAGCATCAAATTGACTGTCTAAATCATTGATGACAACAGATACATTTCCCTTGATGCCATATGAACCATCATCTGTTGTTACAAAGACCCGACCATATTGGGCCAATTCCTTTTCTAGAATAACAGCATCCTTGTTAGCAAAACCGAGAACTGTCACTACTTTCACCCCACGCGCATGCAATTCCTTGGCGACCTCAAGCAAGGGCGGAACACCAATCCCCCCACCAACGAGGAGAACTTGGCTCTGGTCGTCCAGATCAGACAAGTCAAAACCATTCCCCTGAGGTCCCATCACATCAAGAATATCACCCTGACTTAATGTTGAAAAAATAGCGGTCCCAGCCCCCTCAATCCGATAAATGAGATGACACTGCTTGTTTGCCTTATCGATAGACGAAATTGAAATAGGACGGCGTAAGAGATGGGCATCATCAGGCACACGCAAATGTAGAAATTGGCCTGCTCGCATGGCTTCAACCATTTCCCCTTCTAGGACTAATTCAAAGATTGCTGGCGCAATTTCCTCTTGTGCGACCACCTTCATGGTTTCCAAACGAATGGCACCCAAACGTTTCTTACATGTGGGATTCATGACTTTTCCTCCTTAAATTTAAGGGGACCAGATAAAGAAAAGACCTTGCTAATGCAAGGCCTCAGTTGGGTTAGGCTAGAACTCATGCGCACACTTAAAAAGTCTCCACAGAGAGTCCCCTATCCCTTTTATCTGACACCTTGTGAGTCTCTCTGGACTCCCCTTAAAGGTTAAATTTGTATTAGTATACTCTTTCAAAGAAAAAAAGTCAAGCAGAAAACGAACATTCTACCTGACTTCACTGGATTATTTTTCACGAATGACTTCGACCTTGTAGCCATCAGGATCCTTGACAAAGTAATAGTTTGGTGCAGTTCCTGGAAGTCCATTAGGGGCTGTCACCTCATAGCCTTTAGCGCTATGTTCTTGATGTAGGGCCTCAAGGTCAGGTGTACTGAGGGCGATATGGGCGAAGCCATCTCCTACCACATAAGGACCGTGATCATAGTTATAGGTTAACTCCAACTCGTAGTCATCACCCTCAAGTCCTAGATAGACAATGGTGAAAGCATGATCTGGAAAATCTCTGCGACGCAATTCTTTAAAACCAAAAGCATCTTGATAGAATGCAATTGATTTTTCAAGGTTTTCTACTCGCAAGCAAGTGTGTAGCATTTTTGAAGCCATTTTCATTACCTCTTTCATTTTAATAGTTCTATTATACCCTTAATGGACAAAATTTACTAGAAACTTGAACTAGAGTCTTCTTCTCTAAGCTTTCATTCTAAGCAGCACTTTTACGATTTTCCTTGCGTATATTGCGAATAAGGAAAAGCATGATCAGGACAAAAAGTCCCTCGAGGAAGTAGAAAGCAAATTCGCTGTTCATGAGTAGTAAGTCTCTGTAATGATAGTTATTACCGAAAACTGAATTTGGTGCAAATAGGATTCGGAACAGTCTTCTTAGGAAAATAAAGATCTGCAAGCCATAAATCATAAAGACCTTCTTCACACCAATCATGAAGCCTTGATCCTTTGTAAAATAAGACAAGGCGATTCCATTTAACAAGAGAATAACCGTTATGGCTAGAGTCTCATTTTGTAGAATAGTTGGATCAAAGATGTCTAAACGGCTGTGAATATAGGGCAGCGTTTGAAAGAGTAGGATCCCCAAGATTGCTGGTATGAAAATTTTCTTCAGAGATGGTGGAAATCTAGGACTAAATCTTGTAAAAGACAAGCAAATCACAAGAATTGCAAAAATATGGAAGTACATCATTGCAACTCCAGAAATGATCTGGTTTCTATTTACCAAAGCGGATAAGAAGCCAGCAGAAAGAAAGATACCGATAGGAATCAGCTTCTCCAAAGAATAATCCCACTTCAGCCCTTGACTCACCTGAAAACCATCGATTAGACAGAATAATGTAATGAACATAAGAGCACCGATGAGACCAAACGGTAAGGATGGAATGACGAGGGTTAATAATAAGATTAATAGGAACCATGGATGAGGACTGTAGTAGAATTTCCGTTTTTCTCCTCTAGCAGTCACTCCCTCCTCAATCGGTGTTTTCCTTAATTTTAGCATATAGACGTAAAAGAGTGAAAACATGCCAGCATGAACCCATGAATTATAACCAGGTCGCTCTATAATACTGAGTAGCAAACTCACAATCGTAAAGAGACCAGAGAAAATCTGAAGAAACTTATTATTAAATACCTGTCTTTTTTTCCAATCCAAATAAGAGAGCTTGGCCTTTGGATGACTAAGTTCATAAGCATAAACTGTCATCTCTTCTAGTTTCTGGTCTGTCTCCTCCGTCATCATTTGGGGAGCCATTTTAGAAGTAGGAAAAGGAGCTAAAATATATCTCAGGAGCTCGCCATCTGTAAATCGATGGTACTCCTTATAGATCTGTTGGAGTAAAATCGTTAGAATACGTGGTCTTCCTTTAAAGTAGCTTCTCCACTTCTCCCAATCATTGATATCTTCATCGCTCTTGGTGAGCTTATCCATATAGAGATAACCTTCATTGTACCAGTAATCAAAATTTTCCTTTTTGTCTAGTTCATACTCCTCTACCACTGAAGGATAGGAATGGATACTCTTCCAGAAATGGAGTTTCTTCAGGTAAGGATTTGATTCCTCATCACTATAACGCTCCACAAATTGGAGAACGAGGGCTAACACTTTCGCATTGGTTAAAGGATAGACGTCCACCTTTTCTAACAAATCAAGTAGGAGAGTATGATCCTTAACTGTTTCAAAAAGATATTGCCAATCACGTAACAGTTTGTACTCGTCTTGATAGCGAGCATGGAGCAACTCATAGAAGGCTGCCTCAACTTCATCTGGATTATCTAGAGAGTAGTGACTAAAGTCAACGTTTTCTCCCAGCTCCTCTTTTACTTCTTCTAAGTAATCAGCCAAGTCATTCAAGAGTGGATAATCCTCTTCAAATATGACTTGTCGGTTTTTTTCAAGGATATAGCTTAAAACAGGAACGCTCTTGATTATTTGACGATTCTGATTTACTTGATCCAAGACCATAAAGCTCAGATAGGGGTGCTTGAAAAATTCTATCCAAGAGCTCAATTGATTTGCTTTGTTATAATCTCGGAGAATTTCTTGGCAAAGTTGATAAGAATAATAGAATTCTTCAGTGGCTTCATGTGCGCTTTCAAGCGAACTGCCTTCCTCTTCTGCTATAGCTCTTTTAACTTTCCAATACTTCAGTTTATAGTAATAGCTCCAGTACTTAAAGTCAGGTATATAGTCTTCTAGCAAGGGAATGAGGATAGAGAATTGCTCCGGTTTGTTAAAAATATAAACATCCATTTCCTCTAAAACGGATTGAACAATGTCCATATCATACTGATACTGATGAAAGAACTGACGCCATAGATGCTCTTGTTCTTCTGGACTGTAATCATCATTTTTAACAATACTTTCAATTGCATTTCGGATCAGATAAGTTTCTTCATTATAACCGCTAAAGTCAAGAGTAGACCTTGTTAATCCTTCTTGCCCCTGGTTCTCTTCATCACCAAACGTTTCAAAATTGAGGGTATTCGTAGCTCTTTCTTCAGAATCTCCATTTAGCTGAACTTCCTCATCATAGTCACTAAAGTCAAGGGTGGACTTTTGCTCATTCTCTTCTGCTTTAAAGGTTTCAAAGTTAAAGGAATCGCTGGTTTTATCAGTCGATTGCTGATAATCACTGAAATCAAGACCAGATCTTTCAGACTCTTCGTTCTCAGTCTTCGTTTTTTCAGTCAAGTTTTCAAAGTTGAGACTAGAGTTAGGCTTTTCATTCGCCTCTTCTTCAAGTTCAGTAGCTTCTTGAGAGTCACTCGCTTTTTTGAGACTATTTTCTGGTCTTGTGTTTCTAGACCTCGCATAAGTCAGGGCTTTTTGGTAAGCTTCAACAATTTCTTGGTAAATTTCTGGTTGGTCTTCTGGGTGATAGAGCCGAACCAATTCAGCATAACGCCTTCTAATAAGCTTGACGTCAGTCGTTGGCTCTATCCCTAAAGTTTCCCATATATTCATAAGGTCTCCTCTTTTATAGTCCTCGCTCTAGAAAGTCTAGATAGTTTGAAAATGATTGATAAAGTTTTGGCAAATGATAAACAGATGCTTGACTGACCTCTTCTTCAAATCGTCTAGTTTCAGCCATTAGCTCATCTCTTCTTCTCCCCAAGAGCATACTGTACACACGATTCGCTTTTTCAATCAAGAAACGATAAACCTCTGTTTCTTGAGCATTGATCTTATAGCGAGTCAACTCTACTTGCTTAGCCTTGATTTCCTTTTCTGTCAGAGTAACACTATCTTGGAGAATAACATGACTAAAGACTTCCTGTGTTGAATCAATTTTCACTTCGACATCCAAAATCCCATTTAAATCATAGGTAAATCGAACTGTGAAACTTTCATTTACTCGAGTATTCACAGGGACGGGAACTTCTAATTCTCCTAGGAACAGATTTTGTGATGCTTTCATCATCTCACCTTGATAGACCTTTATCTTGACTTGGCTCTGTCCCAATTCAGCCGTATAGTACTGTTCGATGCGTGAAGCAGGGAGGGTAGAATTTCGCTCAATAATCGGCGAAAAGCGGTCGCCAACTATCTCAATCCCCAGTGTAAAAGGACAAATATCAGACAGTAATAAATCTCGTATCTCACCCTGGCGTTCTTTTATTCCTGCTAAAAGGGCACAACCTCTCGCAATCATCCGATCAGGATCATCTGAAACCTGCACCATTTGATTGATACAGTAAGATAAAAAGTCCTGAACCAAGCGGAGTTTCGAAGTCCCACCAACAAGAACAAAGTTATCTGATGATACATAGCTATAGCGCGCATCCATCAAGGCACGGTCCAAAACGGCCTTAACACGGGCTAGCAGAGGTTGACAAAGCTCATAAAAACGCTGGTAGCTCAAGTCTAAAGTGTATTCCTGTTCTTGGTCCAGAACTGTCATCTTTACTTCTTCTTTCTCATTGAGTTCTACCTTTTTCTTTTCAGCCTGTACCAGAATTTTGCTATAAAATTCTCGTGAAATCGTATCCTTGGTTAATTGATTAGAAACTAAAAATTCCTCAGCAATAGCCGCAGTGAAGTCTTCGCCTCCCAAACGATTGTCCCCTGCGATCGACACGATTTCGACGATATTATCAAAAAGCTCCACAACTGAAATGTCTAGAGTTCCACCGCCAAAATCGACTACAATAAAAGATTGATCTTCCTGGTTTACCATAGATCTTTTAGCAAGAGCCGCTGCGGAAGGTTCATTGATAATCCGATCAATCTGAACTCCAGCAAATTTACCTGCTAGTTTGGTCGCATAGCGTTGAGCATCGTTGAAATAAGCTGGTACACTAACAATCACTTCCTCGACCTTTTCTCCAAGATAGGTCTCTGCATCGTCTACCAACTTTCGAATGATAAAAGAGCTTAATTCTTCAGCCTTATATGCTCGATTTCCTAGTGTCAATTCATGCTTGGTCCCCATAAAACGCTTGAACTGAGAAACCGTCTTATCTGGGTGGGTCACCAAGCGTTCCTTGGCAATTTTTCCAACTATAATCTCATCATTGTCATCTAAAGCCACAACAGAAGGAGTTAAATACTCACCAAAAGCATTGGGAATCAGCTTAACCTGGCCATCTTGGTATACCCCTACTAAAGAATTAGTCGTTCCTAAATCAATACCTACTATCATCTTCTTCTAACTCCAAATCTTTTAGATATTCCTATTATACAAGAAATATCCTATTTTCTTTGAAAAAATCTGTGATTTACTCTCTAAAATAGAAAATCGTTTAAGGAAAATAAAAAAGTTTCACCCTACTCTTGCGGTAAAAACCACGAGAGTAAGAATGAAACAGTTTGTCATTATTTACCAAGTTTTGCTTTAGCTGCATCTGCAAGAGCTGTGAAAGCTGCTGCATCGTTAACAGCCAAGTCAGCAAGCATTTTACGGTTAACTTCGATTTCAGCCAATTTCAAACCATGCATCAATTGTGAGTATGAAAGTCCGTTCAAACGAGCTGCCGCATTGATACGAGTGATCCACAATTTACGGAAGTCACGTTTTTTCTGACGACGGTCACGGTATGCATAGTAGTAAGAGTTCATTACTTGTTCTTTTGCAGTACGGAACAAGATGTGTTTAGCTCCATAGTAACCTTTTGCTAATTTAAGAATACGTTTACGACGTTTGCGTGATACAACGCCACCTTTAACACGTGCCATGTTTTATTTCCTCCAAATATTTCCTAGAATTGTTTACTTACTGTTAGGCTATTATTTCAAGCGAGTAAGCATTGCTTTGATACGTTTGAAATCTCCTGAATGCACCATAGATGCTTTACGAAGATGACGACGTTGTTTCTTAGTTTTTCCGTGGAAACGGTGAGAAGTGTAAGCACGGAAACGTTTAAGTCCACCAGAACCTGTACGTTTGAAACGTTTAGCTGATGCGCGGTGTGTTTTTTGTTTTGGCATGATTTTTTCTCCTTTATTTAACTTTCTGACAATTATTTTTTGTCAGTTGCTGGCGCCAACTGCATGAACATTTGGCGTCCATCCATCTTAGCTCGTTGTTCGATGATCGCAATATCTTGTGTTGCTTCAGCAAACTCGGCTAAAACTTTTGCACCAATCTCTTTATGGGTGATCATACGCCCTTTAAAGCGAATGGATACCTTAACTTTATTTCCTTTTTCAAGGAACTTGCGTGCATTGCGAAGTTTTGTGTCAAAGTCACCCTTGTCAATAGTTGGACTCAGACGAACTTCTTTCACAGTAACAACACTTTGTTTTTTACGTTGTTCTTTTTGCTTTTTCTGGTACTCAAATTTGAACTTACCGTAGTCCATAATTTTAGCAACAGGTGGTTTTGCTTGGGGTTGAATCAATACTAAGTCAACATTTGCACTATCAGCCAATGCTTGCGCTTCGCTGAGTGGCTTGATGCCTAGCTGTTCTCCCTCAAGACCGATCAAGCGAACTTCACGTACACGAATTTCATCATTGATGAATAAGTCTTGCTTTGCTATGGTTTTCACCTCTTTTTTATTATTAGAGAAAAACAATAGCGGACTCGTAATGATACAAGCCCGCACGTTATGATAGCGTTTCTTAGAAACTTTTCATCCGTAGGGCCAGGCAACTTGATGTCACAAGGCGAGAAGCTCTCACTTCTGCTTTTCTCAACTTTTATATGATACCAAGTTTTCTATCCCTTGTCAAGATAAAAAGTCAATTTTTCGAAAAGTTTGTCTATTTTATCGAACCGTTTCAATTCTCCAACTATTCCACCCTGTAAAGCGGATAGCCCCTTGCTGGTCAGTTCTGTAAATCTTACTCTTGATACTTTCCATTCGTGTCAAGGATTCCTGATGGGGGAGTTTCGCACGATTGTTTTTTCCAACTGAGATGAGAGTAATTTCTGGTTTGATTTTTTCTAGGAAAGTTGGATTTGATGAGGTTTTAGCACCATGTTGGCTTGCTTTCAAGACATCCACCTCTAGGTCAGGATAATGCTTCAACAAGTCCTTCTCTCTTTTTTCCTCCAAATTTCCTGTGAAGAGAAAGTGCTTATCTAAGAGTTTTCCATAAAGAACCAAAGAATCATCACGATCCCCATCTCCAATCTGCCTTGGAGATAGGACTTCTAACTGACTTCCAAAAATCGAAAAATTATCCCCCTCTGTCACACTGCGTACCTTGGTTTGACTTGCTTCTAGTTCTGCCACAAATTCCTTCTGTGTCAGACTTCCTTTTGATACTAAAATTTCTCCGACATGGAAAGCCTTGGTCACCTCTAGTAAATCTCCAACATGCTCTTTCTCTGTGTTAGTCAAAATCAGCTGATCAATCTTATCTACTCCTCGACTTTTTAGATAGGGAATCAAGGTGCGCTGAGCATTGCTGGTCGTAGACTTTTGCTGCCAAGCTTGGATTTTTTTGTCGGATTCTGCCTTACCTCCTACATCTATCAAGATAGTTTTACCAGTCATATCCCGTAGAAAAATGCTTTCTCCCTGCCCAACATCCAGCATGGTGATTTCATTTTCCAGAGGATGCTTGGTTAAGAAAAAGAGCCCCACGATAAGTAAGCTGAATACAGCTGCTCTTTTGCCATTTTTCCTCAAATCATACAATATTGCCAAGGAAATTAACAATAAGATTAAAAGCCATGCGGTGGGTTGGCCAAAGACCAAGGGCCTACTTGCCAGCTGCGATACCAAGCGAATGATACACTCCAACCACTCAAAGACAAAGTTAAACTGAGTGACTGGGTAAACAAAAGACAGAATGAATAAGATGGACAAAAGTGGCAAGAAGACCACATCAAACAGAAAGGAAAAAACAAAGGTCAAAAGGATAGACCAAGGCTGAAATTCTGCAAAATAAAAGGATAGAATGGGCAATATTCCCAAAGAAATGACCAGACTTTCTCTGGCAACAGCCTTGAGCCCCTCCCCTTCTTTGCTTGTCATAGTCAAGATAAAAGCATAAGCGCAGGACAAGACCCCTCCAGCTGTCAAGAAAAAGTTGGGCATGATGATAAAGAGGACAAGGACCGTCAAGGCAAAATTATCCAAACCCTTAACACCATGTTGGGCCAGTAACTTTTGCAAGAGACTGCGAATGACAGATGCTGAAAATCCTGTCAGACCTGCATAGATAAGAGAAAAGGGATAAGTTAGCCACTTCAACTTTTCTTGGGTCAAGCCCAATCGCAAGAGGAGTTTCTTAAAGGCATCCATAAAGAAGCCCACTTGCATACCTGACAAGGCAAATAGATGGATAATTCCAAGACTGGAATAAAGCTCATTCATCTCCTCAAAATCCGTGTCCAAATGTCCTAAAAGAAGCCCTGTCATATAGTTGCGCATAGGGTCTGGAAAGTGCGCCTTGATCCAAACTACAGCCTTTCGACGTAAAGCCGACAAATTTTCACCTATATCCCAACTGCTAACCTGTTTAAGTGACTGGATGCTCTTGATAGTCAGTGTCTGGTAAATTCCCTGAGTCTTCAGATAGGCTCGGTAGTCAAATCCACCAAAATTTCTCTGCCCTTCAGGCTCAGAAAGTTTTCCTTCTAGCTCTATCTCGTGAAGGTCTGTTAAGGCCTGAAAGAGCTCTTTCTCTTCCTCGGACTGGAGTTTATAATAAACTTGGAAGGTGCGGCCCTCAGCCTTGCCCCGAAAGGACAGACTGTCTCCATTGACTTTGATGGTATCTGGTAAAATCCGTACCCTTTCAACAGAATCCACTAGGTTCTGACTAGCTTGTGTCTGTTGCCAGTTTTGAAACAAAAACCAAAAACCAAAAACTCCACAAAACGCTAGAACTTTACCGGCCGATTTCCAAGGAAATTGGAAAAAGAGACAGACAAGCAAAAAAACAAAACCTAGCAGTGCGAGATAGGACACTCCAAAAATGGCATAGTAAAGCCAGAGCAACAGGAAACTCAGATAGATTAGGGGGATAGGGAAATTCTTAATCCACTGTAACATAGTCTTTTAGCTTTTCTATGGTCTTAGCGCCAATACCAGAAACCTTCTTTAATTCATCAACCGACTTGAATTTGCCATTTGCCTCACGATGGTCGATAATATCCTGTGCTCGCTTTCCTCCCAAGCCTTTGACCTGCTTGAGTTCTTCCAGACTAGCTTTATTTAGGTTGACCTTCTTATCTTTACTTGTCGAAGCAGTCGTTCCAGAGGCAACCTGCTGGCTAGCCGCTTCTTCTCCCTTAGTTGGAACATAGACAAGAGCCTCGTCACTGACTTTCTGTGCTAGATTGAGCGACTTGCTATCTGCCTCATCTGTCAAGCCACCTGCCTTCTGAACGGCATCATGAACACGACTCCCTACTGGCAAATCATAAATCCCTGGCGATTTAACAGCCCCCTTAACATCTACTGTGATTAGATCTTGTTCAGGAGATTCTTCCTTTTCTTCCTTCTTGATTTCCTTTTCAGATGATGAATCCTTTGAAACAGCTGCAACTTCAGCCTGCAAGTTTGTTTCTTTCACAGATGTTTGTGAAGTTGGCTTTAGTAGGAAAAATGCGCCCAAGGCCAAGCCTAAAACAGCACAGATGACAATGATTTTATACTCTTTGATTTTCTCGATAATTACTTCCATATTTTCTCCTCTCTTAGATTATTCGTAAGAGAAAGAAAAAAACAGGTGAAAAATCTTTTCACCTGCTTATTTATTTGCAAAATAGTCTTCCTTAGTCAAGACATAATGAACCCTTGTGATAATTCGACCTGGTTCTTTATTATCCATTCTGGCATAGGGTTCTTGGTGGGAAAAACGCATACCTGATTTCTCCATGACCTTTCCTGATGCGGGATTGTCTTTATCGTGAAGAGCGGTCAACTTGTTCATTCCAATCTTCTCAAAAGCCAGTTCAATCACGGCTCGATTGGCTTCTGTCGTCAATCCTTGATTCCAATATTTTTTATTGATAATGTAGCCAATGGCTGCCTTCTTAAGAACAGTATCGATCTTGTGCAAGTCAATGGTACCAATAAACTGACCATTGCTTTTTAGTTCGATTCCCCACCATCCCAAGGGACTAGCCAAGTAAAACTGAGCGATGTTATTCTTGGTTTCTTCTAAGCTTTGATTTGTTGGAAAAGTGTAGCGTGTATTTTCTCTGTCTGAGGCATACTCAAACATAGCTTCTGCATCGTCCAAGGTTACAGGTCGGAGCAATAAACGCTCCGTTTCTATAGTTGGATACTTGGAAAATTTAACAAATATTGATTCCATACTTTTCCCTCCATTAGAGCTTGATTCTCACTAGTCTAGCATAAAGAAATTTGAATGACAAGTTTTTCTTGATTTTTGAAGCGGTTTCATATACAATAAAACCATCACATTTTTGATTTATGGAATGGAATGTGACAACCAAAACAATCCGACAATTGAAAGGTAGGTTATCTCTATGTTAATCGGAATTCCAAAAGAAATTAAAAATAACGAAAACCGCGTTGCCCTCACTCCTGCTGGCGTCCACAGTTTAGTCAGCCGTGGACATCGCGTCCTCATCGAAACAAATGCTGGTCTCGGTTCAGGATTTACTGATTCGGACTATCAAAAGCAAGGAGCTGAGATTGTCGCTACTGCTGCTGAAGCCTGGGCTGCCGAGTTAGTCGTGAAAGTAAAAGAGCCACTAGCTTCTGAATATGGTTATCTGCGCGACGATCTTCTTCTCTTCACCTACTTGCACATGGCCGCTGCGCCAGAATTAGCAGAAGCTATGTTAGCAGCCAAAACAACAGGAATTGCCTATGAAACTGTTCGTGACAATCAAGGACAACTACCGCTCCTCGTTCCTATGAGTGAGGTTGCAGGTCGTATGGCTGTTCAAATCGGAGCTCACTTCCTTACTAAGCAAGCTGGTGGTTCTGGTGTCCTACTAGGTGGTGTACCAGGTGTTCCAAAAGGAAAAGTAACCATCATCGGTGGTGGTGTCGTCGGTACACATGCTGCCCGCATTGCCCTTGGTCTTGGTGCTCAAGTGACTATTTTAGATATCAGCGCTAAGCGTCTCTCGGTTCTAGAAGAAGTCTTTGGAAACCAAATTCAAACTCTTATGTCTAATTCATTCAACATCGAAGCAAGTGTGAGAGATGCTGATGTAGTGATTGGTGCGGTTCTCATCCCTGGTGCCAAAGCACCAAAATTGGTGACAGATGAGATGGTCAAACAAATGCGTCCAGGCTCTGTCATCGTTGATGTTGCCGTTGACCAAGGTGGTGTAATCGAGACAGCTGACCGTGTGACAACGCACGATGAACCTGTCTATGAAAAATACGGTGTTCTCCACTATGCCGTTGCCAATATCCCTGGTGCAGTTGCTCGTACCTCTACTATCGCCCTAACCAATGTCACTCTTCCTTATATCGAAGCTTTGGCCGGCAAAGGATTCGCACAAGCAATCTCTGAAGATGAAGGCTTACGTCAAGGTGTGACCACTTATAAAGGTTACTTAACTAGCCTACCAGTTGCTCAAGGGCTCGATAAAGAGCACACGTCTATCGACGAACTTGTTTAAAGCTAGACACTCATTAAAAAAAAGAGCAGTTCACGTCTGAACTGCTTTTTTGCTATTCTGTTTCTTGGTTCTTTTCTTCAACCTTAACTGGAGCTGGTTCATAAGCTCGGATAATCTGAGCGACAACTGGATGACGAACCACATCCTTGGCTGAAAAATGAACAAAGTCGATTTGGTGAATGTTCTTGAGCTTTTCTTGAGCATCAATCAAACCGGACTTAACATTGCGTGGTAGGTCAATCTGGCTGATATCTCCATTGACAATCATCTTCGAATTAAAGCCTAAACGAGTCAGGAACATCTTCATCTGCATGATGGTCGTATTTTGTGCCTCATCTAAAATGACAAAAGCATCATCCAAGGTCCGACCACGCATATAGGCAAGGGGCGCGATTTCGATAATTTCACGCTCCATGAGACGGGTCGTTTGGTCTTTCCCGAGAATCTGGTACAAGGCATCGTAAACTGGTCGAAGATAAGGATCCACCTTCTCCTTGAGATCACCTGGAAGAAATCCTAGACTCTCACCTGCTTCCACTGCTGGACGAGTAAGGATAATCCGCTTGACCTGCCCACGTTTAAGGGCTGTCACTGCCAAGGTCACTGCAAGAAAGGTCTTCCCTGTCCCTGCTGGTCCGATTCCAAAGGTCACATCATGCTGTTTGACACTGTCCACATAAAGCTTTTGACCTAAGGTTTTGACACGGATCGGCTTCCCTGTATTGTCCTTGATAATTTCTTCTTCGTAAAGGGCGACAAACTTGTCGATTTCATCGTTTTTGACCATGCTAATCGCAGTCACCACATCTGGCGTGCCAACGGTCATCCCCCGATTCACCAAGACCATCAATGCCTGAATAACCTGACGGGCTTCCTCACAGGCAGCCTCTTCTCCGATAACCTGCACAATCTCTGTACGAGCATGAATCACCACATCGAGTTCTTCTTCCATCAAACGAAGATGGCGCTCGTTGGATCCAAAAAGATGAAACAAGTCATCTGGATGACTTAGTTGAATGTCTATTGAATGTTCCTTCAAATAAAGAACCTCTCTAATCCGTTTATTTCTTTTTATTATAGCAAAGAGAACAATAAAATACTAGCCTCATCTCATTGTCTCTAGTGTTCTAAGTATTCTTGCCAGATGGCGTCAAAGTCTCCTAGGTTAAAAGAGAAGCTGGCATGCTCCTCCAAAAAGCGACTCACCTCATCAAAATCATCTGTATGTTTTGGAAAAGCTGACTCTTCAAAAGCGAGGTCTGCCAAGATGGCTTTAGGGCTATTACTTTTAGGATTGCGCTCGGTCATGAGCCAAGTGTAAAATGATTTTCTCAATTCTTTCTCCTATCAAGAGTTTTTTGATGACACTTTTCTGATTCTTGAAAATTACTGGACTTAGCCTCTGAAACGTAGTGGTTTATAAAATCTGTTTTCGCATCTGTATAGCCGTCTCGATTGTGTTCAAATTTTTTCCACAAACTGAGTTTTAATTCCTGATACGCTTGGGCAATATCTGGATGCTGGCAGAGATAATCTCTAAAATAAATCTCGTCATGATCTCCCGTCATTCGCAAATGTAAATGAAAAACTTTCTCAGCAAATCCCTGCTCTGTATAGCCTTTATTTAGCGAAATCCTGTTAGGACTCTCCGACATCACTAGCCACCCATTCTTCACCAATAAATCCCTAACTCTTGCTAAATCCTCTATTTTACCTACTTCTAACAGAATATCAACGATATTTTTAGCCCAAATATTAGGGATAGCAGTGCTACCGATATGTTCTATTCTTTGAATAACATTTGCACCCAATATTTTTTTCAGGCTTATTTTTTCCGATTCATACCAGTCTTTCCACTCTGACCTGTGCTCTACTAGAAAAATAGGAAAAAGTTGCCAGAGTTCCTCTAAACTCATTTCTTCAAGTTTCTTTATCATTTCTATAAGGCTTAAATCAACTCTGTACCAAACTGGTCTTGCTTGATTTTGCCAGCCTTCATCAATCCACCGAGTGCTTTCTTGAACTGACCTTTAGAAATGCCAAAGGTTGCCTTGATGTCCTCAGGGGATGACTTATCATTCAAGGTCATAAAACCGCCATTGCTTTCCAAGTAAGTCAAAATCATCTGAGCATCATTTTCCAACATTTCAAAGGAACGTGGTTTGAGGGATAGGTTCAAGGTACGGTCCACTTCACGGAAACCGATAACACGCGCATCTAACACTTGCCCCAAACGTGGCTCTGCGTAACGTTCGCTGGGATGGATAAAACCAAGCATGTTATTCTCTGGTAGGTATACAAAAGTCCCTGACAGCTTGAGGCGGTAAACAATGGCTGGCCAGTTTTGGTTCTGCATGTTGTTGTAGGCAGGACGAGCCAGACGTTGGAAGTCTTCCTGATAAGCCAAGAGTCCCCAGATTCGGTCTTTCTTGTCCACCTCAAGACGGATGTAAAGTTTATCACCTTTCTTAGGCCAGAGTTCCTTGAGCTCAGGGAGGATATCGAGTGATACTACGACTTCCTTATCGGGCAGACCTGTATCCACAAAAACACCCAAGTCCTTACGAACTTCCGTTACGGTTCCCCAACCAAATTGGTCCTGAGTTGCAGTCACTTCTATGGTTGTCAGGCGGAGTTTTTGCTTCATATCCGTGTAGGCAAAACCTTTGACCGTATCCCCTACTGTATGATGACCTTCTTCCTTGGCAAGTGCATAGGTTTGACCATCCTTTTGCACAAAGTAAAAACGGTCATTTTCATCGATGATAAGTCCAACGATAAAACTTGCAAGATTTGTATTCATATTTCCTTCTTTCGAATAAAACTCAGCCAGCAATGCCAACTGAGTTTTTCTGTTTATTTTTAGACTTCCAAAAGTTCTTTTTCTTTATTGGCAGTCATGTCGTCAATGTGTTTAACAGCATCGTCTGTTACTTTTTGAATATCTTTTTCAAGAGTTTTCAATTCGTCTTCAGTGATTTCTTTTGCTTTTTCTTGTTTCTTAGCTTCGTCCATAGCATCACGACGGATGTTACGAATAGCTACTTTAGCATTTTCACCGACCTTCTTCACTTCTTTAGCAAGGTCACGACGAGTTTCCTCTGTAAGAGCTGGGATAACCAAGCGGATCACAGAGCCGTCATTAGCTGGTGTAATACCAAGATCAGAAGCGTTCAAGGCACGTTCGATGTCTTTCAATGAAGACTTGTCAAATGGCGTTACCAACAAAACACGCGCTTCTGGAATAGTAATTGAAGCGATTTGGTTAAGAGGAGTTTCGACTCCATAGTATTCTACATGGATACGGTCTAGCAAGCTTGCGTTGGCACGACCGGCACGGATACCACCAAATTCACGAGCAAGTGATTGGTGAGACTGGGTCATTCTTTCTTTAGCTTTTTCTACAATTGCATTAGCCATAATTTTCTTATTCCTTTTCTTCGATATTGTTTGAAACTGTTGTTCCGATATTTTCACCAAATACGACACGTTTGATGTTGCCTGGTTGGTTCATGTTAAAGACAACCAAGTCAATGTCGTTGTCCATAGAGAGGGTCGAAGCTGTTGAGTCCATGATACGAAGACCTTTATTGATAACATCACGGTGGGTCAATTCTTCAAACTTAACAGCTGTCTTGTCTTTCTTAGGATCGGCATTGTAAACACCGTCTACGCCATTTTTAGCCATAAGGATGGCATCTGCTTCAATTTCAGCTGCACGAAGGGCTGCTGTTGTATCTGTTGAGAAGTAAGGTGAACCAATCCCAGCACCAAAGATAACGATACGACCCTTTTCAAGGTGGCGAAGGGCACGTCCACGTACATAAGGTTCTGCCACTTGTTGCATGGCAATGGCTGTTTGCACACGCGTATCGACACCAACTTGTTGCAATGAATCTGCCATCACAAGAGCATTCATCACAGTCCCAAGCATTCCAGTGTAATCTGCCTGAACACGGTCCATTCCTGCTTCTGCAGCAGGTTCCCCACGCCAGAGATTTCCTCCACCAATAACAAGGGCAATTTCGATACCTAAGCTATGAACTTCTTGAATCTCTTTTGCGATTGTTTGAACTGTCTGGATATCAATCCCTACGCCACGTTCACCGGCAAGGGCTTCACCTGATAACTTGATTAAAATACGTTTATACTTGGGATTCGCCATTTTTACTCTCCTTTTTTTATCCTACCTATTTTATCACAATTTCTAAGATTTTTATAGTATCATGAGCAATTCTTTGAAAAAAATTAGACCGTTAAAAATTCCTCTAAGTCGGTAAGAGCACGCTCTGCAATTTTTTCATAACGAGCCTTCTTATCACGGATACGCTCGCCATCCAATTCCTTGATAATCCCAAAATTGACATTCATGGGTTGGAAATGTTTGCTATCAGCGTGAGTGATGTAATGAGCCAGACTTCCAATCGCTGTGGTCTCTGGGAAGATAGCTTCACTTTCACCCTTAAAGAGACGAGCTGCGTTAATACCTGCAACCAACCCTGAAGCTGCTGACTCAACATAGCCTTCTACACCCGTCATTTGACCAGCAAAGAAAAGGTTTGGCTGTTTCTTAGAACGATAGGTCTGCTCAAGAAGATTTGGCGAATCCATGTAAGAATTGCGGTGCATGACCCCATAGCGAACAAACTCCGCATTTTCAAGACCTGGAATCATTTGGAAGACACGCTTTTGTTCTCCCCATTTGAGGTGGGTCTGGAAACCGACGATATTGTAGAGACTACCAGCCGCATTATCCTGACGAAGCTGGACAACTGCATAAGGGGTTTTGAATTCGCCATCACGAGGCCCCGTATAGTCGTCTGGGTACTCCAGACCAACTGGTTTCATAGGACCATAAAGCATGGTTTTAATGCCACGCTTAGCCATGACTTCGATAGGCATACATCCTTCAAAGTACTTTTCTTTTTCAAAGGAATTGAGCGGTGCTTCTTCCGCATTGACCAAGGCTTCATGGAAATCCATAAATTCTTGTTTGGTCATTGGAGCGTTGAGGTAGGCTGCTTCTCCCTTGTCATAACGAGACTTGAGATAGACCTTACTCATATCAATGGTATTGACATCGATAATAGGCGCCGCCGCGTCGTAGAAATAGAATCCATCACCGTCATTAAGGGCATGAATCTTCTCAGCTAGGGCATCGCTGGTCAAAGGACCGGTAGCGACAACTGTGATTACATCAGTCGGCAATTCTGTAATTTCATCACGAACCACCTCAATCAAGGGGTGGTTGGCTACTTTTTCGGTCACCATTTGGGAGAAACCGTCACGGTCCACCGCAAGGGCACCGCCCGCAGGAACACGTGTAGCTTCAGCAGATTCCAAGATAACAGAACCCAAGCGACGCATTTCTTCCTTCAGAAGCCCAACTGCATTGGTCAAAGCATCCCCACGTAAGGAATTGGAACAAACCAATTCAGCAAAATTGTCTGTTTTGTGCTGAGGTGTTGACTTGACCCCACGCATTTCATAGAGTTTAACTGGAATACCACGTTCTGCGATTTGGTAAGCTGCTTCAGACCCTGCCAAACCTGCTCCGATAACATTGATATAAGATTGAGACATGACACTAATACCTCTTTGGGTGGAACCTAAGTTCATATCAAAACAAGCTACTAGACTGTTTGACACCCACAAATCTTTCTAAATTTTCTTTTACTAGTATAACAAAAAAAGGGAAGAAGGCAAACTTCCCTGTTTAGTCATTTTCTTGATTTTCTTCCCAATCGTGGTAGGCAGCATAGAGCTGGCTTTTATTCCACTGGTAGAGTTTCGCAACTTCCTTTATGGCTTGATTTTTCTTCATGCCTTGTTGGATACGGGTTTGGATTTCTGAAAACAAGTCCTCCTCGTCTTTTTCTTCCACATCCTGACTGGCACCTTCAACGATGAGAAGGCATTCGCCCTTGAGTGGCGTTTCAGCAATACTTTCTAGTAGCTCTGAAATCTTTCCTCGTTGGTATTCTTCATAGATTTTGGTCAATTCCCTGACCAAGACTACCGAGCGGTCACCGTAGACTTCTAGCATATTTTCCAATGTATCTGCCACACGATTGGGCGATTCGTAGAAAATCTGAGTTTCAGGATAATCTTTTTTTGAGTCGAAAAATTGCTTTTGTTGGCCTGATTTTCTCGGTAAGAAACCGTAAAAGATATGTGGCTGTGGCGCTAAACCACTGGCAATCAAAGCAGAAATTCCTGCACTAGCACCTGGAACGGTAACAACTGCGATTTCTTCCTCAATAGCTGCCTTGACCAAATCATGCCCAGGATCTGAGATACTAGGTAGACCCGCATCGGATACCTGAGCAATACTTTGCCCTGATTTCAAGAAACCAATCAAATCAGGAATTTTTTCCTTGGCATTGTGCTCATGAAAACTAATCTGCTTAGTAGAAATGTCAAAATGCTTGAGCAAAAGCCCCGTATTACGGGTGTCCTCAGCTGCAATCCAATCCACCTCTTTCAAGGTCTGGATAGCACGAAAGGTCATATCATCTAGATTGCCAATCGGCGTTGCTACTAGGTAAAGCTTGCCATAGGGAGATTGTCCCTTAAAACTTTTTTGAATCTGCATGCTTACTCCCTATATAACAACTCATCACAGAACATACATTCCTCGTCCTGCTCTCGGCGTTGTCCATAAAAATCATTACATACGTGAAACCCGTCTTTATAGATTCGGCGGACGCTTTCACGAACATGCTTGGCCTTAACGGGTGTATCTGCTTCCACCTCGCCTAAGCGTTCGCGCAACTTACTATTTTCCAAGCGAAGAGCTGTATTTTCCTCTACCAGGCTCTTGAGATTTTTCTTGATGGCTTCTACATCGGCCAAGGTCACCAGTAATTGTTGGGAAAAATCATCCAGCGCGTCAAATAATTCTTTTTTGTCCATAAACCAGCCCTTTCCTTTCTATATCGTTCATTTTTAATACTCAATGAAAATCAAAGAGCAAACTAGGAAACTAGCCGCAGGCTGTACTTGAGTACGGTAAGGCGACGCTGACGTGGTTTGAATTTGATTTTCGAAGAGTATGAGTTTATATTTCTTTCAAGACCAGGTATTCCATGGCATTTTGAAAGCTGACATTAGCCTGCCACATTTTTCTAGCTTCTAGCAAATCTTGTAGAATCACTCTTACTCTTGCTTGCAGGAGATCCTGTCCACAGAGAACTTCGAGAATTCGCAAAACCTGATCTTGTTTTTCCTTGTCATCTGCCAAGCTGGCTAATTTAGCAACTTGGAGATAACTTTCTTTTTTCTTAGCTAATAACCAAGTCAGCAGGCGTTCGCTCTCATCCACCAAGGTCCAAAAACTTGCCTGGTTTGCCAGTTTTTCAGCTTCAGCACGCGATTGACAAAACTGGGCTAAAAGAGTTGCTTTTTTCTTGACAAGCCCCATTTGTTCTAGGAGCAAGATGAGCTTCTCTTCTTGCTTTTTAAAGTGGAAAATCTGGGTCCGACTCCGGATAGTTGGCAACATCTTTTCCTCATCGCTGGTCAAGAAGAATATGTAAACTTCACTCTGGGGTTCTTCGATGACCTTGAGCAGAGAATTGGCTGCGTTGGGGTGCATTTTCTCCGCATGTTCGATAATAAAAACCTGTTGCTGACTTTCAATCCCTGCTTGAGAAAACTGGCCCACCAATTCCCGAATCCGTTCTGTCTTGATGACCTGATTGACTGGCTTAATCAAGGTAACATCGGGGAATTCTTCCTGCTCAATCAGCTTGCAGTTTCGGCATTTCTCACATGGTAGAACGCCTACTTTATCCGTACAAAAGAGGCTCTTAGCCAAAAACTGCGCCATTTCCAAGCTTCCAAAGAAACCTGAAAAGAGATAGGCGTGATTGAGCTGGTCTTGTTCTAGGATACGGACAAAACGGTCAAACTGGTCTGGCTGCCAAGCCTTTAGTTGATCTTGTTTCATTTATCCAAGCCCATTCTGTCAAATAAGACAGCCTTGGTCGTTTCCACAACTTGCTCCAAAGGAAGACTCGCATCAATCTTGACAATGCGATTTCCTTCTTTGTCCAGAAGAGAAAGGTAACCTTGACGAACTTTCTTGTGCAAGTCCAAGCCTTCCAAGTCCAAACGATTGACCTCGCGATCACTATTGGCAGCAATGCGAGCTAGCCCTTCTTCCACCTCAATGTCAAAATAGAGTGTCAAGTCGGGTTTGAGGCCATCTGTTGCAAAGTGATTGAGCCAAGCAATGGCATCAATATCCAAGCCACGACCAAATCCTTGATAAGCAACGGAACTATCGATGAAGCGGTCCATAATGACCAACTTGCCAGCTTCAAGGGCTGGGAGAACTTTTTCCACCAAGTGCTGTCTGCGACTAGCGATATAAAGAAGAAGCTCTGTTTTAGGATCCATCTGAGTATGACTTGGGTCCAAAATCACTTGACGAATCTTCTCACCAATCAAGACTCCACCTGGCTCACGGGTCGTCAGCACTTCTACTCCTTTTTCCTTTAAAATTGGGAGCAGAGTCTCTAAAACACTGGTCTTTCCTGCTCCCTCTGGTCCCTCAAGAGAGACTAAAAATCCTTTTGACATGTCTAACTCATTTCTTTTTTTCTACCTTCTATTCTATCAAAAAAATAGGTTTTTGTGACAATCTTTTTGTGTCTTCTCCATTCAATCGACCATAAAAGAGGCTGGGAGTCATCCAACCTCTTATTTACCTAATTCTTGTGTTCGTTTGTAGGCTTGATGAACTGCGTCCATGACGGTGCCTCTAAAGGCATGTTCTTCCAGACTTGCTACACCAGCGATAGTCGAACCACCTGGACTGCAAACTTGGTCTTTCAAAACTCCAGGATGTTGCTGGCTTTCGAGGACCATTTGTCCAGCGCCGACTACTGTTTGGGCTGCCATTTTCAAGGCCCTTTCTCGGGGCAATCCTGTCTGAACACCTGCATCTGCCAAAGCCTCGATAAAGAGGTAGACAAAGGCTGGTCCACAACCTGCAAGACCTGTCGCAGCATCGATTAAGCCATCTCCCAGCTCAACCAAAAGACCAGCCTTGGCTAAAAGCTGACAAAAGAGTTCCCTGTCCTCAGCACAACAGTTTGCTGACATGGCATAACTAATCACTCCTTGGCCGATAGCCACTGGTGTATTGGGCATGATGCGAATGATTCGGTGGTGACTCGGTAAAAATTTGGCTAGTTTTTCCAAAGTCAATCCAGCTGCCATGGAAATCAAAAGAAGACTTTCTCTATTTTCAAGGATGGTCTGGTATTGAGAAAGCAAGTCTGAGAACTGAGCAGGCTTAACTCCTAGAAAAATCACATCTGCTTCTGCGAAGATTTCGTCATTGCTGGAAGCCTGACCACCAAAGTTGGCAATGAAAGCATCTACTTTTGCTTGACTACGATTGGCAAGGAGAATCTGAGCACCCGTCTTGGCCTGCACAACAGCCTTGGCCAAACTAGCTCCCATATTCCCCAAACCGATAAATCCAATCTTCATCTCTTACTCCCTTATCTGTCCGTCCCCAGTAACCACATACTTGTAGCTGGTCAACTCTTTCAAGCCCATAGGCCCACGCGCATGCAGTTTCTGAGTAGAAATTCCCATCTCACATCCAAGACCAAATTGCCCACCATCAGTGAAACGCGTTGAGGCATTGACATAAACCGCTGCTGAGTCCACTTGATCTGTAAAGTAGGCTGCAGCCTCAGCATTTTCCGTCACAATGGCATCCGAATGATGGGTACTGTGAGCTTCAATATGCTCAACTGCTTCTTCTAAACTGCTCACAACCTTAATCGCTAGGATATAATCTAAAAACTCAGTGTCAAAGTCTTGTGCCTCAGCTGCTCGACCTGAAACAAACTGACTTGCTTGGCTATCCAAGCGGAATTGAATTGGTTCCAGTCCAGCTTCCTTACGCTCTGCAACCAGAACTTGTTCCAAGCGAGGAAGGAAACTTGCTGCCTTGTCTTCATGAACTAGCAAGACCTCCATGGCATTGCAGACAGAAGGACGACTGGTTTTAGCATTGTTGATGATAGACAGAGCCTTGTCTTCATCTGCATCCTTATCCACATAGACATGGACAATCCCAGTTCCTGTCTCGATAACAGGCACAATGGCATTTTCAACAACAGCATTGATCAAGCCAGCGCCTCCACGAGGAATAAGAAGGTCTAGATAACCCTTGGCCTTCATCATAGCATAGCTACTTTCACGGCTAGTATCTTCCACCAGTTGAATCACCTCTGGATGGATGATCGTCGTCTCCAAGCCCTTCTTCAAGGCTTTGACAATAGCATGAGCAGTTTGATAGGCATCCTTGCCACTACGAAGAACGACTGCATTGCCACTCTTGAGAGCCAAAGCAGCCGCATCCGACGTCACATTTGGACGACTTTCATAGATAATACCGATAACCCCCATAGCCACTCGTTTTTTCGTAATGACCAAACCATTTTCAAGCTGACTTGTCTCTAAGACCTCACCGATTGGATCTGGTAAAGCAACCACTTCACGAATCCCTCTTGCCATCGCTTCTATACGTCCCTCATCCAAATAAAGACGGTCTAGCATAACATCTGAGATTTTCCCCTTGGCCGCTGCCATATCGAGGGCATTGGCCTCTAAAATCTCCTCAGTAGCTGCCAATAACTGATCAGCCATGGCTAGCAAGGCTTGGTTTTTCACTGCTTCACTAGCAGTATTGATTGATTTCTTAACAGCCTGTACTTGTTCAAATTGTTCTTGTGTACTTACCATCGTTCACCTCTAAAATTCTGTAAAGAGCAGCTGGATTTCAGGAGTGATGGAAATCCAGTCATCACGGTGAATCAAGACTCCCTTAGCTTTTTGAGAACGGAGCATATCTTCTAGGGCTGAGACGCCAAATTGGACACGTCCCTTTCCAAGAGATTGACCTGTTTCTTTATCTGCTACTGTTACAATATCGTTGTAAGAGAAGTTTCCTTCCACTTCTACCACACCCGATAAAAGGAGACTTTTCCCGTTTTTTGAAAGTGCCTCTGCAGCTCCACCATCTACCCAAATCGTTCCCTGACTTTGAGCATAGAAGGCCAGCCATTGTTTCTGGGTACGAAGTCCCTTCTCTTGCGCAACAAAGAAGGAACCATCCTTGGTCTCCTCCGCTGCCTCAATCAAGGCATCTGATTTCAAGGAGGAGCAAATATAGACTGGCACACCTGACTCCGTAGCAATCGTAGCAGCCTTGATTTTGGTCAGCATACCCCCTGTACCATTAGACGAACCTGCTCCACCAGCCATATCAATAATCTCACGATTGATGGTCTCGATTTTCTCAAGACGTTTAGCTCTTGGATCTGAGTTGGGATTTCCAGTATAGAGACCGTCTACATCCGTCAAGAGAACCAATAGGTCTGCTTGAACCATAGCCGCTACCTGAGCACTCAGAGTATCATTGTCCCCAACCTTGAGCTCATCAATAACGACACTGTCGTTCTCATTGATGATAGGAATGGCACCACGATGAAGCAATACAGACAAGGCCTGATGGGCGTTCTTATAACGACGTTTATCTACAAAATCATCCTGTGTCAGCAAGATTTGCGCAGAGACTATTTGGCGCATGAGGAGGTTGGTTGTGTATTCTTCTAGGAGCAAACCTTGTCCAACTGCAGCCGAAGCTTGTTTATCTGCAATCTTAGTCGGACGTTTTTTAAAACCCAAAGCTCCAAATCCAGCGGCAACTGCCCCAGATGACACTAAAATCAACTCATGTCCAGCCTCATGCAGCATAGCCAATTGCTGGGTAATTGCCTTTACTTTACTTCTTGATAAACTCCCGTCTTCATTTGTCAAGGAGGAAGTCCCTACCTTAAAGACGATTCGTTTGTACTTCATATTCTCACTCCGATTCTTCATATTTATCCATTATAACATGAATACTTTAAAATAGAAAAGACTTGAAATGAAAAAGGTTGAGACAGCTATCTCAACTCTTTTATCTATTCTCAGTTTTACGCAATCTTTCCAGCGTTTCTTTAAAAATCTCTGGAATATCTGCTGTGAATTCCAAGGTTTCACCTGTTCTCGGATGGGTAAATCCTAGGGTTTTAGCATGGAGAAATTGTCCATGTCCTTTCAAGGTTTTGCGGGGACCATAGACCTCGTCACCAGCGACTGGATGACCGATATAAGCCATATGGACACGGATTTGGTGGGTACGTCCTGTTTCCAGTTGCAACTCTAACAAACTATAATCCCCAAAGCGTTCCAAGACTTGAAAACGCGTTACTGCCGGCTTCCCTTTGGCAGTCACAGCCTGCTTTTTACGGTCTTTTTCGCTCCGACCAATCGGTGCTTCAATCACACCACGATCATTTGGCAGATTGCCGTGAACAATCGCCCAGTATTTGCGGAGAGACTTCTTATCTTTTAGCTCTTGCGCAAGTGCTAAATGGGCCTCATCATTTTTAGCAATCATGAGGAGACCAGACGTGTCCTTGTCAATGCGGTGAACGACTCCTGGACGGAGAACCCCATTGATACCTGACAGGTCCTTGATATGGTACATGAGGGCATTGACCAAGGTTCCACTGGTATGACCTGCGCTGGGATGAACCACCATCCCTTGAGGCTTATTAACAACGGCAATGTCTTCATCTTGGTAGATAATTTCCAGAGGAAGGTCCTCAGCCACATACTCTAAAATCTCTGGTTCTGGCACATGGTAAGTTACGACATCTCCCTCTTGGACCGTATATTTTGCTTTCTTGACTTGACCATTAACCAAAACCTGTCCAGCTTTGATTTGTTCATTAGCGAGACTGCGTGACAATTCTGTCAAATCTGACAGAGCCTTGTCTAAGCGGAGTCCGCCTCTTTCAATTTTAATTTCCATTTACTTCCTCTTTCAGCATTGCAATCAATAAAACGATCACACCAACCGTCAAATAGCTATCAGCCACGTTGAAAATCGCAAAGTTGATAAAGTCTAGGTGAAACATATCCACCACAAAACCTTGACTCATTCTGTCGATAAAGTTACCCAGACCTCCCGCGATTATCAAAGTCAGTCCAAAAACCAACCAGGTAGAATCCTCCATGTGTTTATGTAGATACCAAATGGCTCCTACCATGACAAGCAAGGTTATGATGGCAAAAAACCACTGCTGGTCTTGCAGCATGGAGAAGGCTGCTCCTCTATTTTGCAGATAGGTCAAGCTAACGAGATTGGGTATCCAAGACCGAACCTCTCCCAAAGGTATCTGTTGGACGACATAGGCTTTGACCCACTGGTCCAGTGCTATCAAAAGCAGTACAATGACTGCCACTATTCCTCTTTTTTTCATGATTTCCTCTTCTGATCAAAATATTCTTGCATAACCTCAACGAAGAGTGTCCCAGCTTGACTAAGCTCCACTTCTTCCCGTTTGACATAGACCATGCGATTATCTAGATTATCCTTGAGACGAATGACTGTGATTCCATTAACACTGTCACTATCTAAAAATCCAGATCCAGTCGCATAGGCATCTGTCCGTTCCAAAATACCATTCAAAGTAGCACGGTCCGTCACATTAAACATCTGCGAGCTCGCGCTGGTATCGACAAAGTTCTCTGAATAGTAAAGGTACTCGTCCTTTTCTTGAGTGAAACGAACTGTTGGTAAGTCAGCTAAATCCTCCATGACCAGTTCTTCTTTTTCCGCCAAAGGATGCCCTTCACGCAGATAGATGTGGGTATGAAAAGGAATCAGATCAATGACTTCGAGACCTAACTTTTCAACTCGTTGTAGAATTCCCTTTTGATTTTGATTGTTGAGGTAGATAATCCCAATCTCACTGTGCCCCTGAGCTACTTCATCTAAGATTTGAACTGTAGTAGACTCAAAAATACGAAAGTTCTTATAATCAGGATAACGTTCTGAAAAGGCCGTAATCGTTGGTGGCAAGAAGTCATAGTGCTGGCTAGCAATAGAGAATTCATCTTTTTCTTCTTCAGGATTGGCATACTGATTTTGAAAAACATCGAAGCCTTTGACCAATTCTTGCGCTTTCTCATAAAATTCCATACCGCGACGTGTCAAAAATGTTCCCGAACTCGTCCGACGGAAAATTTTAAACCCCAGCTCTTTTTCCAAATCGCGCACAGAAATAGACAGACTGGGCTGACTGACATACATCTTTTCAGCAGCTTCACGGAAAGTACCACTGTTGGCAATAGCCACAACATAGCGTAATTGTTGAATATTCATCTTCTACCCCCAACTTCTCTATCTGTTTATTATACCATAATTCAGAAGTTTTCCACAAAGGGAAAAGAATATCCATGATAAAATCCAACTACACAATACTTAAAAAGAAATGGGTACCAAAACAAAAAACAGGCTCTCCGAAAACTCGGAAAGCCTTATTAGATGCTACTTGTAGCTTCCTCGCCTTTTCGTTTCAAGGCTCGGGATAAAAAGGTTCACTGGACCTTTTTATTTAGCGATTGGGTAAACAGAAACTTGTTTCTTATCGCGACCTTTACGTTCAAAGCGTACTACGCCTTCAACTTTAGCGAACAAAGTATCGTCTCCACCACGACCAACGTTTACACCTGGATAGATGTGTGTACCACGTTGACGGTAAAGGATTGATCCACCTGTTACAGTTTGTCCGTCAGCTGCTTTAGCTCCAAGACGTTTCGCTTGTGAATCACGTCCGTTTGATGTAGAACCTCCACCCTTTTTGTGGGCGAAAAGTTGCAAGTTGTTAAGAGTCATTTTTAACATTATGTTTTCCTCCGTGTTAGTTTTCTGTGATAACTCTGGTTTGGACGAACTCAGATGAGTCCTCCGATAAGTTTGCCATACCCAAGAAAAATGATTCGAAGAATAACTGCGTCATTTCTCTCTGGTGAGAAGGAAGATCTTTTGGTATTTCCACCATCAGATAGCCACCTTCATCTTTGTTTAATTCTAGGATTGGTTCATAGCCTGCAAATTTCTCAATAGAATTGATAAAGTTAATGGCAAGCGTAGAAACCGATGCACACACGACATCTAAGCCGTATTCGCCACTCTCGGCGTGTCCAGTAATTTCCGCACTCCTCAGCTCGCCATCTTCGGCTCTCTCAAAGACTGCCTGTATCATGTGTTCTCCTTAAAATTAAGCGTTGATTGCGTTGATGACAACTTTTGTATATGGTTGACGGTGACCTTGTTTACGGTGGCTACCTTTTTTAGGTTTGTACTTGTAAGTAACAACTTTCTTTTGTTTTCCTTGTTTTTCAACAGTTCCAACTACAGTAGCTCCAGCAACAAGTGGAGTTCCGACAACAGTGTTTTCACCACCAACAAGAACAACTTCGTTAAAAGTAACTTCTTGACCAGCTTCAACGTTCAATTTTTCAACGTAAACTGCTTGACCAACTTCAACTTTAACTTGTTTTCCGCCAGTTTTGATAATTGCGTATGTGCTCATTATGCACCTCCTATGATTTTTTGGGTTTCCCCGTATTTTGTGAAGACTCGCCTAGCATCGTGGGACGAACCACTTAGTATATGAGCTCTAAGTATAACAAAGTTTAAATTTTGTATACGACGAGCAACGATGTTCGTGCGGTTGCACAGGACTGTGCATAGTCAACTCTTCAAGTATAGCATATCTTCTTTTTTCTTACAAGCGAAATCAATCAAATTTAAGCTTTTTCTTTCCCTTTTTTCCTCCAAGAAGCAAAAAGCATACTGAGGTAAAAGATGCTCATCATCACCGGAACACCTAGAATCGTCTTTTCATGATAGAAAATCGTCAAGTAAGCTGAAAAGACAACTCCAAGAACAAAGCTGGTAAGTAGGCTAACGAAAATCAAAGCTTCGCGCAGGAAGGGCGTATGCTTGGTTCGGAAATAATCCCCAAAAGCTAACATAGTTCGTTTAATATTCCCAGTCATAAAGGCATTATTATAGGCAATCCCCGACACTTCTCCAAAGGCTGTTGTCACCAGTCCCATACAGAAGGCCAAGGGCGGCACGAGATAGATATTATCAACAGTTTGCGGCACAAAGCCTATAATAAGGGACAAGACTGCAAGTGGAATCAAGGACAAAATCGGCTTTTTAACAATTCGTAGTTTTTCCTTATACAATGTCAGAAAAAAGACCCCCATCATAAAGGAAAACAAAGTCATTACTTTGGCACTGGCATCCGAGACATTCTGTTGAATGAGTCCTACAGAAAGAAAAACCACATTCCCAGTTTGACCTGCTACAAGTGTATTCCCTCGAACGATAAAGGTATAGGCATCGACATATCCTGCACAAAAGGTCAAAAAAAGCGCTAGTCTTTTAGACTGACGAGATATTTTTCTTATTGGTAATAATCTCATTATCTCACCCATTTCAGTTTCATTTACTCATTTCAATATTGTACCACTTTCTCCAAGAAATTCGTAGCCCATTTGAAAATTTTTACCATCTGTTGGATAGTCCTTCTTTTCTATGTTATAATGAAGGAAGGATTTAAAGTCGGAAAAGGAGTATCTATGCTTAAATTAGGTATCATCGGAACAGGGGCTATCAGCCATCATTTCATAGAAGCAGCCCATGCTAGCGGAGAATACCAGCTGGTTGCAGTCTATTCTAGAAAACGAGAAACTGCCGCAACCTTTGCTTCTCGCTATGAAAATATCCAACTCTTTGATCAATTAGAAGACTTCTTTAAGTCTTCCTTTGATGTGGTCTATATCGCCAGTCCAAACTCCTTGCATTTTGTTCAAGCCAAGGCTGCCTTGTCTGCTGGTAAGCACGTCATTCTTGAAAAGCCAGCTGTCACTCAGCCACAAGAGTGGCTGGATTTGAGACAGACAGCTGAGAAAAATCACTGTTTTATCTTTGAAGCGGCACGAAACTACCACGAGGAAGCTTTTACCACTATCAAAAACTTTTTAGCAGACAAGCAAATCTTGGGAGCAGATTTCAACTATGCCAAGTATTCTTCCAAGATGCCGGATTTGTTGGCTGGGCATACGCCAAATGTCTTTTCAGACCGTTTTGCTGGTGGAGCTCTTATGGACTTGGGGATTTATCCCCTCTACGCTGCCATTCGCCTCTTTGGAAAAGCTCAGGACGCGACCTATCAGGCTCAACAGCTTGACAATAGAATTGACCTAAATGGAGACGGTATCCTCTTCTACCCTGACTTTCAAGTTCATATCAAGGCTGGGAAAAATATCACTTCCAATCTTCCTTGTGAGATTTACACAGCAGATGGAACCTTGACCCTCAACACGATTGAACATGTCTGCTCAGCTATTTTTAGCGACCACCAAGGAAATCAAGTTCAACTCCCTATCCAACAGGCTCCTCATACGATGACTGAGGAAGTTGCTGCGTTTGCACACATGATCCAGCAACCAGACCAGACGATCTACCAGACTTGGCTGGATGATGCAGGTTCTGTTCATGATTTACTCTATACTATGCGCCAGACTGCTGGCATTAGATTTGAGGCAGAAAAATGAAAACCAAACTACCTACTGAATGGCAAGAACTAAGTGACCAACTCGGTTTCCAAGAATTTACCCCCATTCAAACTCAACTATTTGAGCCAATACTTGCTGGAGAAAACCTCCTGGGAGTGAGTCCAACAGGAACTGGTAAGACCCTAGCTTACCTCCTGCCAAGTCTTCTCAGACTACAAAAGAAAAAAGCCCAACAGCTCTTGATCCTAGCACCAAATACAGAACTTGCTGGACAGATTTTTGACGTGTGTAAAACGTGGGCAGAAGCCATCGGCTTGACTGCTCAGCTCTTCTTATCAGGTTCGAGTCAGAAACGCCAGATTGAACGCCTTAAAAAAGGACCAGAAATTCTGATTGGAACTCCTGGCCGTATCTTTGAGTTGATTAAATTGAAAAAAATCAAGATGATGAATGTGGAAACCATCATCCTAGATGAATTTGACCAATTGCTCGATGATTCTCAGATTCACTTTGTCGAGAAAATCACTCACTACGCACCGCGTGACCACCAACTCGTCTACATGAGTGCGACGACCAAGTTTGACCAAGAAAAGATTGCTCCAAACACGCGCACTATTGATCTTTCTGACCAAAAGTTGGACAACATCCAACACTTCTACATGCAGGTAGACCAACGTCACCGTGTGGATATGCTACGAAAACTGGCTCATGTAGAGGATTTTCGTGGTCTGGTCTTCTTTAATAGTTTGTCAGACCTTGGAAGTGCAGAAGAAAAACTACAGTATCGAGATGTCTTGGCTGTTTCTCTTGCTAGTGATGTCAATGTTAAGTTTAGAAAAGTTATCTTAGAAAAGTTTAAGGACAAACAGCTAACCCTGCTCCTTGCAACTGACCTTCTGGCTCGTGGTATTGACATTGATAGCTTGGAATGTGTTGTCAACTTCGACGTCCCTAGAGATATGGAAACCTATACCCACCGTGCTGGCCGTACAGGTCGCATGGGTAAAGAAGGCTATGTTATCACTCTCGTAACCCATCCTGAAGAACTGAAAAAACTCAAGAAATTCGCAAGTGTTCGTGAAATTGTCCTAAAAAATCAAGAACTCTATATCAAATAAGGTTGGCATTCGCCAACCTTTTTCTTATCCCCAAGTAATTTCTAATTGATAGCTGGCAAAGGGGTGTCCCTCTTGGTTTTGCAGTTGATAGGCGAGTTCAATCTTTTGCTCATCCAATTTGTAGTGACTCGTTTGAATGATAAATTCCTGCATGCCCATAGGTGTAGGAATATAGGCTAAACTATCACTAGCCTTTAGAAAACGCATGATGGTTTTGGGACTCGAGAAACGGGTCATCACCAGTTCTTCTTCATGAAGCTTGAGAACCACTTTTTCCTTTTCCTCATTGTAGAAAAGCAGATAGCTATAATCGCCCTTTTCACGCACTTCAACGTCATAGAGTTGATCAATCACTTCCAACTGTTCATCAAACTGAATCCTATTTCGCATCCGAATCTTCACATCAAATCCTCTTTCTTGTCTCTTATCCTACTATTTTACCAAAAAGAGCAGGATTTTGCTATAATGGTCATATGAACGAAAAAGTATTCCGTGATCCAGTTCACAACTATATCCATGTTAATAATCAAGTCATCTATGACTTGATCAATACAAAAGAATTTCAACGTCTGCGTCGTATCAAACAGCTAGGGACTTCCAGCTATACCTTCCATGGTGGCGAGCACAGTCGCTTTTCCCACTGTTTGGGGGTCTATGAGATTGCACGACGCATCACAGAGATTTTTGAAGAAAAGTATCCTGAAGAATGGAATCCTGCTGAGTCTCTTTTGACCATGACTGCTGCTCTCCTACACGACCTTGGGCATGGTGCCTACTCTCATACTTTTGAACATCTCTTTGATACAGATCATGAGGCCATTACTCAGGAAATCATCCAAAGTCCTGAGACAGAGATTCACCAAGTCTTGTTACAAGTAGCGCCTGACTTTCCAAAAAAAGTTGCCAGTGTCATTGACCATACCTATCCTAACAAGCAGGTCGTACAGCTCATTTCCAGTCAGATTGATGCAGACCGCATGGACTATCTCTTGCGCGACTCCTATTTTACAGGAGCATCTTATGGGGAATTTGACCTGACTCGAATCCTTCGAGTGATTCGCCCTGTCGAAAATGGGATCGCTTTTCAGCGCAATGGCATGCATGCCATCGAAGACTACGTTCTCAGTCGCTATCAGATGTATATGCAGGTTTATTTCCACCCAGCAACACGGGCTATGGAAGTTCTCCTACAAAATCTTCTCAAACGCGCCAAGGAACTCTATTCTGAGGATAAGGATTTCTTTGCACGAACTTCTCCTCATTTGCTACCTTTTTTTGAAAAGAAAGTTACTCTATCTGACTATCTGGCACTTGATGACGGCGTGATGAATACCTACTTCCAACTCTGGATGACCAGTCCTGACAAGATACTAGCCGACTTGTCGCAACGTTTTGTCAACCGCAAGGTCTTTAAATCCATTACTTTTTCAGAAAAAGACCAAGACCAACTCGCAACCATGAGACAACTGGTTGAAGAAATCGGTTTTGATCCAGACTACTATACAGCCATTCATAAGAACTTTGACCTCCCTTATGATATCTATCGTCCCGAATCTGAAAATCCACGGACTCAGATTGAGATTCTACAAAAAAATGGAGAACTGGCAGAACTCTCTAGCCTGTCCCCTATCGTCCAATCCCTTGCTGGCAGCCGCCATGGGGACAATCGTTTCTATTTCCCAAAAGAAATGTTAGATCAAAATAGTATCTTCGCAAGTATCACCCAGCAATTTTTACACTTGATTGAGAACGATCATTTTACCCCAAATAAGAACGAATAGAGGAAATTTATGAGTATTAAACTAATCGCCGTCGATATCGATGGTACCCTGGTTAACAGTAAAAAGGAAATCACTCCGGAAGTATTTTCTGCCATTCAAGACGCCAAACAAGCTGGTGTCAAAGTCGTCATTGCAACTGGCCGCCCTATTGCAGGTGTTGCCAAACTTCTCGACGACTTGCAGTTGAGAGACGAGGGTGACTATGTTGTGACTTTCAATGGTGCCCTTGTCCAAGAAACCGCTACAGGACATGAGATTATCAGCGAATCATTGACTTATGAGGATTATCTGGATATGGAATTTCTCAGTCGCAAGCTCGGTGTCCACATGCACGCTATTACTAAGGATGGTATCTATACTGCCAATCGCAATATCGGAAAATACACGGTGCACGAATCAACCCTCGTCAGCATGCCCATCTTCTACCGTACTCCCGAAGAAATGGCTGACAAGGAAATCGTCAAATGTATGTTCATTGATGAACCAGAAATTCTCGATGCTGCGATTGAAAAGATACCAGCAGAATTTTACGAACGCTACTCTATTAACAAATCAGCTCCTTTCTACCTTGAACTCCTTAAAAAGAATGTAGACAAGGGTTCAGCCATCACTCACCTAGCTGAAAAACTCGGATTGACCAAAGATGAAACCATGGCGATCGGCGACGAAGAAAATGACCGTGCCATGCTGGAAGTCGTTGGCAACCCCGTTGTTATGGAAAATGGAAATCCAGAACTCAAAAAAATCGCCAAATATATCACCAAAACAAATGACGAATCTGGCGTTGCCCATGCTATCCGTACATGGGTACTGTAGAATAATTAAATATAGAAAATAAACGACACCCCAAAAGTAGAGATGACACTCTAACTTCTGGGGTGTTCTTTTTGATTTTTCGCCAAATCATCTATTCAAATCATCTAAGTAATCCTAGTCTATCTAGTTCTTTTAGGGCAGACTCTCTTGATGGGTATGGATTTCTATTGATGAAACGTTTTACTGTTTCGACGTGATGATAAAGACCTATGCTAATTTCTTTTAAATTTCCAATAAAGACATCGAGCAGTTCTGGTTCAATGTTCTCTAAGGGAGAAGGAAACTCCTTCTTATTTTCAAACTCAAAAGCTTCTTTAGCAGTCACACCTATTGCATAACTAATGTTGTCCCACAAGAGACTATTCGCTTCATTTTCATCTAATTGCATGTAGATAAATATTCCACTGAAGTCTGTCCCATCATCTAAAAGGTGATAAAGTTCCTCTCCCCTTTTATCTCTATTCTCCAAAAAACTCCAACACGCATCCAAGGCGTTTCGAATATGTGAAGTATATTGCGTTTCCATACGGTTTGCAATTGCTTCAGCAAAAATCAACATAAAATAACTCGTAAGCATATCCTCTCCTGATCTATACTTGAACGAATAGCCTATTCGTTCTCATCAGATAAAAATAGTGGTCCAAAGTAGTTTTTAACGAGCTCATCCTTTAAATATCCTTCTATTTCTGGCCCAGATATTTGTGAAATGAGTTCACTGTTTTCAGATAGGATTTGTTTGTAGCTTAAGGCAAGAACAGCCAGTGTGTCCTCGTCGACACTTTCTATCGTTTGTGGCAGGTAGACTTCCCCCGAAGCCATATAAGAATAATGACAAACTAAGACAAAGAAATTAGCGATACAGTTCCATACTAGTGGATTGGTTTTCTTATCTAGCATCTGAAATGTCAAGATATCCTGCTCATCCATATTTTCCAATCGATTGTATAAATCATCTGGACAAAACCCACTCTCTTTATCAAGCTCCTGTTTTGAAAGTTTTAAGGAGTCAAAGACAAATTCCTTATATTCTTTCTCACTGATAAAATCTACAAGACCGTATATCAACTCCTGTAGAAAGAGCAACAAATTTTTATTATCTTTCATTGATTTTCCTTTTATTACTAAAAATTATCTTGGGAATGTATGATTCACTGGAAAAGGTGACAATCACTCTTCCTCCTCAAACATCAGAGCATCTAATTCTTCTCTTTCAGCCGCAATCTCTTCGAAGGTAGAAATAATATTATTTAAAAATTCTAAGGTGATAATACCAGTCGAATCTCTCATCGTAACCATAGTCCCAATAGCACTCAACTCATGGATGAGTGCTCTAACCTTTTTCAATTCATCCAAATCTAACATGTCTACTTCTATTACCGTGTCATGATCTTCTATTCTGGATTGAATTAAAGAGAAAGGCAAGGATGAATAATTTCTTAACAACTTATAGGTTCCTGACTTGTCACCTATAGAATCTATACAAATAGCTAGCATCATTTTTACTCCTTTATACTTGAAAACATCAGTATCCCATGTCTACAAGGAAAAGATATAAGCTTGAATCTCCTCTATCATGCATCGATTTGTCGTTCTTACTCTTATGGCTTGAAGCCATAAAGATAAAGCAAGCATAATAGCTTGCTTGAAAGTTAAGGAATTAAAAATTGATTTTCATAATCTTTTGGGAGTTCATAAGATATTTCTCCATTACTATTACCAAATCGACTTTGATTAAAAATTGGAAATAGCTTGGAGTCGTACACAGTTTTTATAACAAAACGTTCTCTTTCAAAACTAATAGTTGCAGCTACTGAGGGATCCTTAAAAACTGATTGTTCCCCTTGGGAATGCAAGCGAACGTTTATAGTAGCTACTTCTTCAGGATATTTCTCAAATCGAACATCAAAACTAATGTCGCTACCTGTCGAAGGAATGTACATTTGATATTCACTTACACTGATACTTTGAATCTTTCCTAATTTCTGTTCCAATTCTGGGTCGTTTCTATACAGGTCTGTTTGGATAGCTAGTTTGAAATTTTCCTCATGTTCTTGTAGCCATCTGTTAAGATTACGAATCATAATTTCTTTTTCAACTTGCCTGGAGGCATCCTTGCTCTTGCGATCAAGTTTATTCATAGTTTCAGTCAATTTATCTTGCTCTCGCTTCCAATCCCACGAGGGGTCACTTGATACCTCTACTACTGATAAGTACCATCTCCTCATAGTTTCAGGAGATTTATAAGGATTGGGTTTTATAAATGTAAAAGGACCTATACCAGCATCAGGAAAGTATAATTCTACTTTCATTGACTGCTTGCGATTATTATTAGCATAGGCTGTAAAGGAAATATGATAATTTCCACCTACATCTCCACCATTATCAAAGCCTCCCCTCGCAGAACCTGGTAAAAGCGTCACTGACTTTATATATTGCCCTTGACTGTCTATGTCTGCAATAATTTCGCTTTTGATAGAATCCGCATGATCATGAATAAACTTACCAGTGTTCCCAATCGGTATCCTAATTAACAAATATGACAAACCAATAATAATAAAGGGAACGGAAATTGCAAGGAATATCCACTTGTTCGATTTTAACATAATATCTCCTGATGCTCATTAAAAATCAGTTATAAAACAGCTTTTATAGTGCTTTACCTTTCAACCCGACGGTTCCTTTTTTCAATTTCATTCATTGATTATCCTCCCGTTGTTTAAATATAGTTAAATCTATTTGAACAGCCTCATCCTTAGATTCCATTAGTATTGAAATTCCATAGATTGTTCCACTAGAGTAATCTAATATTATTCGACAGGTCGTATCTTCTGGCATGTCGTACTTATTTTTAAGATATTTATAGAGGTCAGAATGATTTTCAGGCTGGTAGATAATATCGCTCAATTCAGTTTCAGCACTCTTAAAGGTTTCTTTTATATTCAAGGAAGCGAAATAATCTCTTTGTACTACCAAATTAAGAATTTCTTCATCATATAAAGGAGTTACCTCCGACCCATAATTTAACTTCCCATTAGAGTAAGTAACAGGAACTGTTTCTTTATTATCCCCAATTTTTATTGTATAGTCACCCTTAATGTCAGATTGGCTAGTATCTAAGAATACTTTATAATCCTTTACTACGTTTCCACTCTCTATATAAATACTATTTTTGTAAAGCTTTAATCCATTAAAATCCTTCTTATCTTGCTCTAAAAATTTAAATATAGGCTCAAACGTTTTTTCAAATTCGTACTGTTCCTTTGTTCTGTTTTTGGGAATGGTTTCACCACCCAAACTACATCCAGTCAGTGTATAAAGAGTCAGGACCATTAACATCACACTAACAACCCAAAATAAGCGTTTATTTTCCTTCATCTCTTTCTCCTATACATTCTATGCCTATTATAACATAAAAAAGAGCGTTTCCGCTCTCTTTGTCACTCAGGTAATTCTACCTTCAGGCTCATATCTGTATTCTGTAATGTCTTCTGAACCGCAGCGAGAAAGGCTAGTCCATTATCCGATGGAGAATATTGGAATGTGATACGGATGATTTTTTTGTCAAAGCTATCGCCATATCGATCCACATATTGCTTGATTTCGAGGAAGTAGATATAGTTGTTAAGTTTTTCTTGAAGTTTCAAAAGATGTTCTTCTTCAGTATCTGGAAGCCAAAGATTGCCATCTATTAATAAAAGTTCCAAGTTTGTATCACTCGTTCCGATTGCATCAATTTCTGAAACATCTAACTGAATAAGAGATTCTTTTATCCAAAATGTTGTTTTTATCAAACGATAAAGTCGATTTATTGCATCACTTTCATTTTTAAATTCGTCTCTTATCCAGATATCTTGGCGCTCATTAACCTCATATACTTTATATTGTTTAGACTTCTCATCGTAATAGTATCCCAAGGTAAATTGACCTTCAAATCGTTCATCAAGCGCAATATAAAATGTCCCTATTTTATCTCTATGTTTACTAATGAAATTCGCTAGTTCCTGTTTTGTCATCAAAATTTCTCCATTATCGCCACAGCCACATTCACTTTCCTACAAATTGATATCCTTTGGTGGATTGTAGTATTTTTCCTTGAATTCCTTAAGGATTTTCTCTACCTTTTCCCCCTCATAAGACTTGAAAGAAGGAATTGATTTAATATTTCCAATCAATCGACTGTAATATCCACTAGTTTTTAACTCGCTAGGAAGTTTTTCTATTGTATCAAGTATAAGAGGAACTAATTTTCTTGTATCAATTTCAAAAGGGAGGGGTTTATATTCCGCTAGAACGAAATCTTGAATCAATAAATATTCCGTAACTTGCCATATTTTCTTTTCATCAATACTTAAAGAAAACTCTTTTAATATCTCAAATGTCCTTCTCTCTATATCTTTATCACTTTCTATATACAGAGGGAATAAACAATATTCCAGCAGCACCTGAATATCAGTGTATTCTGTTATCATTGAGTTTCGTTGTTGAAAACGATACCTAATGTCCTCTCCAAGAAAAGCTTCTGCTTCTTTTCCTTCCCTCATCACTTTTAGATAATGTTTGACAAAATTTTGATAATTTTCTTTATTTTTCAATTTATACGTCTGCATTTAGTTACTCCATTGGTTAATTCTACTTATTTCTAGGTATTTACTTGGTCTATTGCTGAATGATGGTATTAAAACTTTGTCTTATTATAGCATAAAATAAATACAGAAATAAAAAATGGGGAACTTAAGGAAAGAGAAAACCACCTGAAAAAAACTATCAGATGGTAACTTTTCAATCTTGAACAGACGAATCATTTTCTTAGAATGTTAGTTTTGTGATAACTTCTGCAACATTTCAGGAGAAATTGGGTCTACGAGAACATACTTGGCATCCAACATATAGATACCCTCGGTCAACGACTCTAAGAACTGTCGATAAGGAACCTCGGCTAGTTTTTCCCCATCGGCTGTCATGATAAACAGTCGTGCAACTGCAACCTTACTTCCTCGATACTCTTGTAAATATTGAGGTTCTAGCTCTGGTTGAGCCGGCAAAATAGTTCGTCCTTCACTATTTAGATAATTGATAGGGATAATGATGTCCTCTCCATTTTGCTCTACTTTAAAAACTTGCTGTTCAGAGTAATAAGCATTTAGCTGTTGGGTAAAGCGCAAACGCTGGTCATAACTATTTAAGAGTTGCTCGTCCTGCACATGGATAATCTGCCCTAGGTAGAGTTCATTGATGTAAATAGGACGTTTCACTCCCATAATTTCCACGATGGGATGAACTTTTACTTCCTTAGTCAATTCTGAAAGAGCTGATAAGAAAATATCTGTGAAATGAAATTCTAGAATAGAATCTTTATCATACGCCACACCATCATGTTCACATACAGTTACGTCTAAGAGAATGAGCAAGGTTTTCAAGAACATCAAGGCCCCAGTCTCCAGTCAGAAGCTGTCGCCAAATCTGGAACAGATACCTGATAAGCTTGACCATCAAAAGATAGACGGAACCCTAAACTAGACTTCTCTTTGACCCCAAACTGAACAGAATGGAAATCCGAAATAAGAGAGTCCGCAGATGGCTTTAATCCTGCATCCTTAGCGGAAACGCTGTAACATTCAAAGAGTTCTGCTTGAAGCACCTCACCAATTCTTAGTGATTGGTTGTTTTTTATTGTAAAAATAACTGATTTCATATTTTTCTCCTTCGGTCTACTGGCAAATCCTTTCTACGACGTAGAATCGTTACTTCGCTGACAGGGATTTTTCCTGATGCATACATTGTCTCGCCATATTTCTCATCCAATAATTCCGCATCATCAGCTAAATTGTTTTCAATTAGAAATTCTTTATCAAAAACCAGGAGTCGCACATAAGAATCAGGTGCTGTAAAATCATCATCCCCATGCTTGTGACCAGCCATTGTAAATTCCTGACCTTTATATAGGACACGATCATAAACCGAATACCTCTGACTAACCTCACTATAAGGCACAAGCTTCCCGTATACGCCTTCTCCGGCATCATCTACATAGAAACTATAGGGAACGTATCCTTCTTCCAACATCGCTGGATCTTTTGAAAGTAGGATATAGTCATTTATATAATTCACAAAATTCGAGTATACTTTATTTTGGTAAACTAGAAATTCTTTACGCATACTAACCCTCCACATATTCCATTATACCACAAAAAGAGAGCGGTTTTCGCTCCCTCAATTAAGCTAGTAATTCTACTTTTATATCTATCTATTCCGTAGTCTGTTCTTTAGCATGGTTCTCTCTAAAATCTTTTTTGGATCTATCAATGACTCTACGCAATTCCTCATCATCAACTCCGGGAAGATGGAAATCATAGTTATGTGTCTCTTCTTTTGAAGATTCCGTTCCTGAACTTTCTGCTTTCGTGCTCTCTTCAGTAGAAGACGATGCTCCAGAATCTGAAGAGTTAGCTCTTTCAGAACTAGAAGAGCTTGATGTTTTAGGTGTTTTGCGGTCCAATTTTGGTATCTTATTGATTTCCTCAATACTAGGTATTGGCTTATTCGCTTTAACCGGTCTGTAGAGCATCGCAAAAGAGAAGAATAAGGCTACAACTGTTCCTATACACGCCAAAGTTCTTTTACTCGATTCTGACGAAGGAACTTTGACGCCACTTGTACTCAGTTTCTTCCATTCAGGATGTTCCTCTTCTATCTCTTTTTTTTGTTCCCATAGCGGAACTAGCAGAAAATGATTAAAAGGCACAACTGTTGCCATAGCTGTTGCTGCAAGTGGGATAAATCTAGAAAGATTAAAAATGAGTACTATGCTTAGTATTGCAAATATAGTAAATAGAAATATCACTAATCCTAAGCGAATTTTATATTCTTTTTTAATCTGGAGATATCGCTCTTGAGATACCTTTTCTTGATCATGATTTGAATGACTTACATTTACTGATAAGTTCTTCTTCTCTGGTAAAGTGTCATCCTCAGGCAATTCTACCTTCAAACTCATATCTGTGGGTTGCAATACTTTCTGAACAGCTGCGAGGAAGGCTAGACCGTTGTCTGATGGAGAATACTGGAATGTGATATGGATGATTTTTTTGTCAAACTTATCACCGTATCGTTCTACATACTGCTTGCTTTCGAGGAAGTAG
>NZ_KV822038.1:194323-236936 GCF_001815805.1 Streptococcus sp. HMSC072D05 | reverse complement strand
ATACTGCTTGCTTTCGAGGAAGTAGATATAGTTATTGAGTTTTTCTTGAAGCTTCAACAAGTGTTCTTCTTCCAGAGATTCTATCCATTTGTTTTCATCAATCAACAACAACTCTAGATGGTCATCTGAAACACCCATCGCATCGATACTCGTAACGTCTAGTACAATTTCCTCAACTGTTTTAATGGTTTCTACTACCTTAGGGGGATTGTAGTATTTTTCCTTGAATTCCTTAAGAATCTTCTCTACCTTTTCTTCGTCACACTGTCTGTATAAAGGATCACGGTCTAATGCATTACACAGCCCTTGATATAACCAATCTTTCTTCTGTTCATCTGATAGATTGGAAATACTCTCTATAATATTTCTTACTAACTCATCAGTCTTAATAACAAAGGGAAGGCTAATATATCTTTTCAAACGCCTATTTTGAATGAAAATATAATCAGTCACCTTATCTAATTTGACTAGGTCAACCGATAAGCTGAAATCTTTCAAGATTTCAAAAGTTCTTCTCACTATATCCTTATCACCTTCTACATACAGAGGATATAAACAATACTCCATCAATACGCTAATGTCTGTGCTGTCAAGTTCATAAGAATCTCGTTGCCGAAAACGATACTTAGCTTCTGTTCCTAGAAATGCTTCTGCTTCTTTCCCTTCCTTCATCACCTCTAGATAATGTTTGACAAAATATTTATAATTCTCTTTATTTTTCAATTTATATGTCTGCATTTATTTACTCCATTGATTTATTCTAAAAATCCCCTCAACTTGAACAATTTCATTAGTGCCAGGCTTATAGACACGTGGATTCTTGATTTCATAATAGCCTTGACGTTCAATCGCAGATAGAAAATCATCGTAAGAATGCCCCGTTGTGTCAATCGTTGGCATAAGTAGTTCGCTATTTAGAAATGCTAAATAATCTTTTTATAAATATAGTCTCATTATACCACAAAAAGAGAGCGTTTCCGCTCCCTCTTTACTCCGGCAATTCCACCTTCAAACTCATATCTGTGGGTTGTAACACCTTCTGAACCGCCGCAAGAAAGGCCAATCCGTTATCAGATGGAGAGTACTGGAATGTGATATGGATGACTTTTTTGTCAAACTTATCACCATATCGCTCTACATACTGCTTGCTTTCGAGGAAGTAGATATAATTGTTAATTTTTTCCTGCAGAATTTCAAGATGAACTGTTTCTATCTCTTCCTGCCAGCCGACTGAATCCACCAGAAGAACCTCTAAATGATTATCAACTGTACCAATAGCATCAAGTTCAGTTGGCTTGAGTTCTGAAGAGATGGCTTTTTTTACAAGAGCTTTAAACTCTTCAACATCAAACAACTCACGTTGATCTTCTATATTTGATAGCATAGTTTCAGGATGATTACGTATGTAGTTTCTATCAATATCATCTTGCTTACTTAAGGGCCAGCGCCCTGTTTCAGCATAAATCATGACTTCATATGCTCCCCTAGAAGATTCAAATGCTTTAACCATCAGTTCCTTATTGATAGGATAGCAAACTTCTGGACCCATGGCTCCTCCAATTTCTTTAAAGAAGCCAATTTCGTAATAACCATTTGTCTCATATACAACAAATCCATCGCCTTTATGTACAATCGTATCTGAATGATTATAATCCTCTAACTCTTCTTTCTCTGGCCAACGATGATGTTCACAATAAAACATTACCTCTAAAGAGTCTTTTTCTGATTTTGAAACACGTTCTGCTAATTCCTGGCTAATGGGAAAATTAAGCATTTCTTTCCCTCTACTCCACAGAATCTGATAATCATTATTGTTTTTTAATACCGTACAATTTTTGTATTGCAATATTTCTGTTGTCATATAAATCAACTTTCTTTACTTTTTTAATTCTTCTTTATCATAGGCAAAAAAGATCTAGTTGGTGCGTACATTTCTTATCAAGCTACCCATTACCCTCTTTCACCTATGCAAATTATTTGCTATACACAAATAGAGAATAAACAAAAGTATCGAGTGGAAAAATAATGGCAAAAAACTAGGATATAACAGGAAGACGACTAAAGATACTAACAAACTAATAACGCTACCACGAATTACGGAAGAAACAACAGCTCCACTTTTCTTTACTACCTCTAAGAATTCTAAGTACTCCAAATCTGTAAATAGAGCAGGATACAAATCCAAATCTTTCTTAAAATAGATATCCAGCAATTTCCCGAAAAGCAAGGAAATACAAGAGAATAAAATCAAATAAAGGTACTTGTGAGCAGGTATACTGAAGATTGTCAAAACATTCAGAAATCTGATAAAATGAAGAACGAACAACACCAGGGAAAGTATAACGTACTGTTGACTCTTAGAAATTCTTTCTGAAATTGAAAAATACAATTTCTTTGCCTTTAAGTCATAATAGACTAATTTGTTCTTAAATTCTCCTAGATGAACTAGTTCTTTATAATGTTTTCTCTTTTCTATCATTTCCACTCCCTTTCTAACCATAATCAAATGATATAAGCTTTTTCATAGCTTCAGTGAACTGGATTAGAGCTCTCTAATATCTGGAATTCAGTTTCATTATATATCTCTTTTACTTGAGTGGCGATACATAATCATCTGGAACTTTGCCCATTGATTCTATCCATTGTTGTTCGGCTTGGGGAATAAGCATTTCAAGTTCTTTATCACTAAAAAGCAACTGATTTTTACGGTTGGAAATCAGCACAATTGGCTTTTTTCTAGCTCTATCTTTTCTAATTTCGTTCTTTTCTTCTTCTGTCGGTGGCCAATAATCGTGCTTAACTTTGCAAGATATTTCAAGTAGAGTCCGTTTTCCACTCTCTAGTAAGATAAATAATTCTTGTGGTAATTCATAGACAACTAACCAAGAAACTACGGTTCCCTCTTCTAAAACTAAATAATACTTGTCCTCATCTTTCCAGATATGCTGACCGTAACCTTTTACTTCTTCATACTGGATAACATCTTCCCATTGTAGTCTTGTTGGTTTCATTTATACATTCCTTACTTAAGTGGTGATACATAATCATCTGGAAGTTTGCCTCTCCAGTCAATCCACATTTGCTCAGCAATTGGAATTAATCTTTCAAGCTCTTCCTGAGTAAATAACTCTCTAGTTTCAGGTAAATCAATTAATGATGTGGGACTCTCTTCTATGAATCGTTTCTCACTAGCTTTCTTTTCTTCTTCCGTCGGTGGCCAACAATCGTTTTGAACCTTCCAAGATATTTCAAGTAGAGTCCGCTCTCCACTATCTAGTAAGGTAAATAATTCTTGTGGTAATTCATAGACAACTAACCAAGAAGCTACGGTTCCCTCTTCTGAAACTAAATAATACTTGTTATCATTTCTCCAGATGGATTTTCCATAACCTTTTACTTCTTCAAACTGGATAACATCTTCCCATTGTAGTTTTGTTGGTTTCATTTGTATTCTCCTAGTGCAATTATCTCTCAGCATAAAATATCATAAAAATCCGTCTTCTATTTCTCTTCCTTAATAGGCGATGCCATCTTTTATCCATTTTCTAGTTTCTAAATCCACATTAAAATAGAAATCACTTCGACCAGAACTATCAAAACAATCTTCTTTAAGAGCTTCACATACAATTCTCAGTTTCTTCTTACTTATCTCAGAAATGTATAGCATTGTATACCCTGCAGGAGATTCAATTTGGTCGATTCTCTCACCTTCTAAATTATAAACCTCTAGTTCTGATGGAAGGTCAAAATCGCTGGATGAGCGAAATATACTGAAGATACGCTGATATTTAGGACTAAATCGAAGATGATGTAAATGATGAAAACCAATCTGATGTTTGCCATTATGATTCCAATCTAGGGTTCCTTCTAGTAGATTTTGTTTCCCTAACAGTTTTCCTTCTAAACTAAAGTAGAAAATGATTTTGCTTACAAAGTTTTCTCCACTATAAACCATCACCATGTTCTCATCTTTATGATATTCCGCATGAATGATTTCTGGTAATTCTATCTTTATTTCATTGCTATCCCACTCCCATGTGAGCATCTGTTCACTGTAATCAATTTTCATCGCCCTTCTCCTACTCTAACTCAGATAAATTCGATCTGAATTGATTGCTCCGTCATCATGGAGTTCACTTCCTCGACAAGTTTATCTATCTCGTACTGTGTGATAGGAATGTGATTGTAAGGTGGCTCCCAATTCTGTATGCTTGACCTATATACAATAAAGCTACCACCAGTCAACAACTCTCCCTCTGCTTTTAAAACATAGCCATTTTCATAGTCAAAAGTAATGTTACCGCTTGTTCCAGAAATTTTCATTCCATTTCCTTCTTTACTCAAACATCATTATTTTTCTCAAAAAACTAAATCCTTATACTCATAATAAGGAGAGAAATTCCCCTTCAAATAAGCACTTATACTTTCTCCTATTATACCACACCTCCATTTTCATCTGAAATGGTTTCAATTTTAAGACAAAAAAAACACTGATCATTCAGTGCTTTTTGATTGAATTACTGCCCCCTGCAGGGATCGAACCTGCAACTACTCCTTAGGAGGGAGTTGTTATATCCATTGAACTAAGGGAGCTAGAGAAAAACCCTGCTGGGTAAGCAGAGTTTTTTTGTCGAATTAACGACGGATTTCTTTGATACGAGCTGCTTTACCTTGAAGAGCACGCAAGTAGTACAATTTCGCACGACGTACTTTACCGTAACGAACAACTTCGATCTTTTCAACACGTGGAGTGTGGATTGGGAAGATACGCTCAACACCTACACCGTTAGAGATTTTACGAACTGTGTAGTTTTCTGAGATGCCAGCACCTTTACGTGCAATAACAACACCTTCAAAAATCTGGATACGTTCACGGTTTCCTTCGACAACTTTCGCGTGTACACGAACAGTGTCACCAGGACGGAATGATGGGATATCTGTACGAAGTTGACCTTCAGTCAAGCTTTGGATTAATGGATTCATTTTATTCTCCTATCTTTGTCAATCTTGAGGAACCTTCCTCAGCGGATAAACTGTATTTTTGTGCGTCCATTACACACAAGATACAGTTTACCAAATTTCCACCTAAAAGTAAAGAAATTTATAGCAGAATTCCTAAAAAAATCGCTAGAAAACCGCCTATGTAAGTTAAGAGAAAATAGCTATAAAACACCTTCTTGTCACTGATTAGTCTTTGCAGTTCGTCATTCAAGGTTGAAAAGGTCGTCAACCCACCACAAAAACCTGTCGCTAGGATAGCATAGACTTCCTTGGAATCCACATGATTGTAGAGTAGGCCGATTAAAAAACAACCGAGAAGATTGGCTATGAGAGTTCCTAGGGGCAATTTCGAGGATTGATTATAGCGGGAAAAGAAATAACGAACCAGGGCTCCGAACCCGCAGGCGATTGCAAGATAAACGATTACCATTTCTTCCTCCCTAGAACATAAGCCAAGAGCAGACCTCCACCAATGCTTAAAAATAAGTAGATGCCTAAACTAAGATAACGCCCGGTATCAAGCAGTTTTACTGCATCAAGCATTAGGCTAGAAAAAGTTGTCAAGCCACCACAAAATCCTGTCCCCAGTGCTAAAACCAAGCCTTTACTAGTTCCCTTATAGACCAGATAGCCTTTCACCAGATAGACCAGGCAGATAATGCCCAGATAGTTAACAAGGAGGGTTCCCCAAGGAAATTCAGGACTTGCTGGCAACTGACTAGATACAAAATAGCGGACAAGGCCACCTGACATAGCAGCTAAAAAAATCCCTAGCGGATAGAATTGTTCTTTTTTCATTTGATGTTTTGATCCTGATAATCACGCGATCGTTTGAGAATATCTGAAAAAGTCGCAACAATGGTCTCCTGATAGCGCTTATCTTCTACTCGATTTCTGACTTTATCAAAAATAACTTCTTCTCTCTTAGTATCTAAGATTGGCTTACCAGATGCTTTCTTATAGGCAACTACACCCTCAACCAAATGCATTCGTTCTTCCAAGAGATTAACGATTTGGTCGTCGATTTGATCAATTTCTTGCCGAATACTAGCTAAATCCATAGTGTCTCCTCCTTTATTTGAATTATTGTATCAAAAAGCCACCAAATAGGCTAGTAAAATCTAGTTTAACTACTAAAAACTGCACTGACTCCTTCCAGTCAGCGCAGTTTGTTTCTTATCCTACTTTTGCAGCCAATTCTTCTGCGAATTGTTCCAAGCGTTCAATATCTTCTTCTTCGGCAGAAAGGTCTACTTTAACGCACTCTGAACCTTTTTCAGCTCCTGTCGCTACAAAAACACGATCAAAGTCATCGACAGCCTTACAGAATTCGTCGTAGAAGGTGTCACCTGAACCAACAACTCCGTAGATTTTACCATTCAAGTTGAGATCAGCTAGGTCTTCGTAGAAGTCCATCATCTCATCCGGCAATTCTCCATCGCCATAAGTATAGGTCGCAACGATTGCGATATCCGCTTCCAAGAAGTCTGAAGCGTCAACAGTCGTACATTCATCAACATCGACATCCAAGCCCAAGTCACGCAATTTATCTGCTACAATATCTGCAATCTCTTCGGTATTACCGGTCATACTGGCAAATACAATTTTTGCTAATGCCATATCGTCCTCCTCAATTTATCTTTCTCCATTATATCATATCTTTTTCATTTTAAAAATAAAAATTCTTGTGCTACAATGAAATGAGAAAGAATTGAGGTTATTTATGGAAATTTGCCAGCAAATTTTAGAGAAAATCAAAGAATACGATACCATTATCATTCATCGTCATATGAAACCAGACCCTGATGCCTTAGGGAGTCAAGTGGGCTTGAAAGCTCTTCTCACACATCATTTTCCTGAAAAGACCATCAAAGTTGTCGGATATAATGAACCGACTTTGACTTGGATGGCAGAAATGGATACTGTTCAAGATAGTGACTACCAAGGAGCTCTTGTCATTGTCTGCGATACAGCCAATACTGCTCGTATCGATGATAAGCGTTATCATCAAGGTGACTTCCTGATTAAGATTGACCACCATCCTAACGATGATATTTACGGTGACCTATCATGGGTGGATACAAGTTCAAGCAGTGCTAGTGAGATGATTGCATTATTTGCTCAAGAAAATCAGCTAGCTTTGTCTAGTGAAGCTGCACGACTTCTCTATGCAGGAATTGTCGGGGACACAGGGCGTTTTCTCTACCCGTCAACTAGTGCCCGTACCTTTAGAATAGCTGGCCAGCTCCGAGAAATTGATTTTGACTTTGCTGGATTGTCTCGTCAAATGGATACCATGAGCTTCAAGATTGCAAAATTGCAAGGCTTTGTCTATGATCATTTAGAAGTTGATGAGAATGGAGCTGCACGGGTTCTACTTACTCAAGACATCTTGAAAAAATATAAGGTTACGGATGCTGAAACAGCGGCAATTGTCGGAGCACCTGGCCGAATTGATACTGTTAAGGCTTGGGCTATCTTTGTTGAACAAGCTGATGGTCACTTCCGTGTGCGAATGCGAAGTAAAATCACTCCTATCAATGAAATTGCCAAAGAACACGACGGAGGAGGACATCCATTAGCTAGTGGCGCCAATTCCTATAGTCTAGAAGAAAACGAACAAATATACAAAGAACTGAAAGAGGCTCTACAAATTCACCAAGGCTAAGAAAGAATTTTCTTGGCCTTTTATATGCTAGATTCTTAAAATATACGGTTTCTTTGTACCTCAGTTTATGGTATAATAAATCAAACTGAATAAAAGGAGACATAATAATGGAAAAAAATCGTTTGTATATTCTCATTTCTGCTGGAGTAGCCATCCTTGGTTCACTCTTGCCTTGGGCTAGTTTAAATGCAGGTTCTTTTGGATCCTATAGCGTGAATGGTTACCAAGGTGATGGGTGGTTTGTCATTATCGCAGCTATTGTGTCTATTGTTCTTGCGTGCTTGAATAATATGAATAAAGCAATGCCTAAAGGGTTCTCAATTGGTGTCATTGTTGCAGGTACAATTGCAACTCTCGTCACACTAAATAGTCTCTTTAATGTAAATAAATACATGTCTAACTTTGGTGGATATGGCATTTCAATCGGCTTTGGTTTGATTTTGGCTCTTCTTGCTAGCATTGCACTTGTTGTAACTGGTCTCTTGGCAATGTCAGGTGGTAAAATTACAAAAGAGTCATTTACTGAATTAGCTGAATCTGGTAAAGATTTTGCTCAAACCGTCGGACGTGTAACAAGCTCTACCGTTAAAACTGCAGTGGAAGAAATCAAAAAAGAATCTCAAGAACATAAAAAGGAAGAGACTACAGCTGAAAAGACAGAGGCTGTTAAAGAGGAAACCGAGCAAAAAGAAGAAGCTAAGGAACCAGCTAATGAAGAGGCTGAATCAGCAGAAAAAAATGCAGAACCAGTAAAAGAAGAAACTACTGAAACTGAAACAAAAACAGAAGCTGAGCCAGTAGCCGAACCAACAGAAACAGAACCTACTGAAACTGAAAAAGAGGCTAAATCAGCAGCAGAAAACACAGAACCAGTAAAAGAAACAGAAGTAAAAAATCAACAAGAAGAAAAAACTCCAAATCAAGAGAACTAATCATTCTTCTACCCTCACTCCAGTAAACACTGGAGTGATTTTTTGTCAAGATTTTTAATAAAATCAGGGAAAATACTTGCCAAACTTTTCAGAATCTGATAGACTAGTATGGTAACAATCTATGGCTCGCAAAGAGACCATGGCAGAAAGGAAATATTGCAAAATGAAAAAAGATATCCATCCAGAATATCGCCCAGTTGTCTTCATGGACACAACTACTGGTTACAAATTCCTTAGCGGTTCAACAAAACGCTCTAACGAAACTGTTGAGTTCGAAGGCGAAACTTACCCATTGATCCGTGTGGAAATTTCATCAGACTCACACCCATTCTACACTGGACGTCAAAAGTTCACTCAAGCAGATGGACGCGTGGATCGTTTCAACAAAAAATACGGTCTCAAATAATGATAAAAAAGAACAGTTACCACTGTTCTTTTTTTGTACTTCTTTTTATGAACCAACCACTACTACTTTCTATTTGTCAACCTTCACGCTAACACTATGATTGATTTCAAACGAGTTTAAAAAATATCGAAAAGAAGCTTGATATTGAGAATGGTCAAGATGATTGAAACTGCGTAACCTAGGATGGTGTTCCACTTAGCATTGGTGAATTCTCCCATCAGTGACTTCTTAGAGGTCAGATAGATTAAGGGGAAGATTGAAAACGGAAGAGCAATTGACAGAAAGACCTGTGAATAGACCAATAACTGATCTAAGGTTTTTTCTTGATGTCCAAACAAGACGGCTACAATAATCACAGGAAGCAAGGCAAAAATACGTGTACCGATACGGATAATCCACTGTGGCAATCTTAGATGTAAGAAACCTTCCATGACAATCTGTCCTGTCAAGGTACCTGTAATGGTCGAATTTTGTCCACTTGCTAAGAGGGCTAGGGCAAATAAAGTTGACAGAGTTGAACTAGCTATCGCTCCTGCTATCTTCGAATCTTGTAAAGCATTGTACATTTGAGAAAAAGCTGAAATTTCAGATGCATGCCCAAAAAAGAGAGATGCACCCAAAATGAGCAACAAGGAATTGACAATAAAGGCTAGGGACAGCTGAATATTTGAATCCCAGGTCATAAAACGCACGGCTTTTCGAACATCCTTCTTATCTTTGTGATTGATTTTCCTTGTTTGGGATAGGGAAGAATGAAGATATAGATTATGGGGCATGACTGTAGCTCCTACAATTCCTAGAGCCAAGGTCAATTGGCTTTCATGACCTGGCAATGGTGTTTCAAATAAAGTTGAGGTTGGTAAATAACCACCAATAATCCCCTGGATACTTGGATTGGATAAAGCTACCAGATAGGTAAAGATGGCTAATATGGTTAAAATAAGGGTCGTAACAATGGCTTCAATTTTTTTGAAGCCAAATTTCATTAACAACAACAAAAGAAATACATCTAAAACGGTTAAGAGGATAGCGACCATAATCGGTATTTTAAATAAAAGATTTAAGGCAATCGCTGAGCCTAGAACCTCAGCTAAGTCTGTCGCCATTAAAGCTAATTCTAAAATCACCCAAAGACTATAGCGAAGCCACTTGGGAGCATGATGTGCAGTTGCCTGTGCTAGGTCCATCTTAGTTACGATACCGAGCTTTCCAGCCATCTGTTGTAACTGCATGGCGATGATGGATGAAATCAAAATAACAAATAAGAGACTATATTTGTAGGAAGCACCACCAACCACACTAGTAATCCAGTTTCCAGGATCCATATAACCAACTGCTACAAGGGCTCCAGGTCCTAAAAAAGCTTTTAGATTTTGCCAAAAATGATTGTTATTGGGAGTTTCAATAGATTGGTTAATCTCAGAAAGAGAGACTTTTTTGTAAGAAGACATCGGAATTTTACACTTTCTAATCTGTCTTTACCTATTTTCTTAATGGAGTTTTTGAAAATATCATGAAAATAGTTTCCCATTTCCAATTCTTTCTTATTATATCACATTTTAGAATGATTCTTAAGGAAAGAATGATGGTTGAAATAGACAATAACTGTATTGCAAAAGCCAGCGTTTTCTGACGCTGGCTTTAAAACTGTGAAAATTCTTTCTCAACTAGATCGCTTCTGTGACAAAACTACGGCTTTCTAGCACCTTGAGCATAGCATTAGCTGTATCTAGGGCTGTAAAGAGGGGCACACCGTGTTCAATGGCTGAACGACGGATTTGCTCACCATCTTCGTCAGCAGTTCGTTTGGTTCCGACAGTATTGATGATCGCTTGGATTTTCCCTTTGCGGACAAAGCTTGGGATATCCTGTTCATCGTCACCAATCTTACCAACAGGTTGGGCTTCGAGTCCATGACTGGCAAAGAAGGCTGCTGTCCCTTCTGTCGCAAGGATACCATAGCCGATATTTTGGAAACGACGAGCCAAGTCCAAGGCTTCATCTTTGGCATCATCAGCGATGGTGAATACAACATTCCCAAAGGTTGGCAAGTGTAGGTAAGAAGCTTCAAAAGCCTTGTAGAGAGCTTTTTCGAGAGTTGTATCAGAACCCATAACTTCCCCTGTTGACTTCATTTCAGGACCGAGCAAGCTGTCTACCTTAGCTAGTTTCGTAAAGGAGAAGACTGGCGCCTTGATATGAACGCGAGTGCTTTCTGGATAAAGTCCATCTTGGTAGCCAAGTTCTTCAAGACTTTGACCAAGAATGAGCTTAGTCGCTACCTGAGCCATAGGAATATTGGTTACCTTAGAAAGGAATGGAACTGTACGGCTGGCACGCGGGTTGACCTCAATAACGTAGACTTTTTCATCCTTGATGACAAACTGGATGTTCATCATCCCAAGACAGTTGAGGCCGATTGCTAGGCGTTTGGTGTAGTCTGCGATGGTTTCCTGTACCTTTTGCGACAAGGTTTGTGGAGGATAAACGGCCATTGAGTCACCTGAGTGGACACCGGCACGTTCGATATGCTCCATAATACCTGGGATGAGAACATTTTCTCCGTCTGAAATGGCATCAACTTCGCACTCTTGCCCAACGATGTAAGAGTCAACAAGAACTGGGTGGTCTGGACTGGCCTTAACAGCGGTACGCATGTAAGAACGAAGATCTTCTTCGTTTTCGACGATTTCCATAGCACGTCCACCCAAGACATAAGATGGGCGAACGAGGACTGGGAATCCAATCTTGCGAGCTGCAAGTACGGCTTCTTCTTCATTGGTAGCCGTTTGACCTGGTGGCTGTGGAATATCCAAGTCTTTAAGGGCTTGCTCGAAGAGGTCACGGTCTTCGGCACGGTCTAAGTCAGCGACTTGCGTACCAAGGATGGTCACACCTGCTTTTGCCAAGGGCTCGGCAAGGTTGATAGCTGTTTGACCACCGAACTGAACGATAACGCCTTTTGGTTGCTCCAAATCGATAACATTCATGACATCTTCGAATGTCAATGGTTCAAAGTAGAGCTTGTCAGATACCGAGAAGTCTGTTGAAACAGTCTCTGGGTTTGAGTTCATGATAATAGCTTCATAGCCAGCAGCCTGAATAGCCTTAACAGAGTGAACGGTTGCGTAGTCAAACTCAACCCCTTGTCCGATACGGATTGGACCTGAACCTAGAACAAGTACAGATTCCTTGTTAGACTTGATAGACTCATTTTCCCAGCCATAGGTTGAATAGAAGTATGGTGTTTCAGAGTCAAACTCCGCCGCACAGGTATCAACCATCTTGTAAACTGGGACAATCTTGTTTTCCAAGCGAAGTTGGCGAACTTGCTCAGCTGTCGTTTTCCAGAGTTCCGCAATCTTGCGGTCTGAAAATCCATTGAGTTTAGCTGTTTTCAAGACTTCTAGATCTTGTGGATGGGCACCTAATTCTTGCTCAATTTCAAAGATGTGCAAGAGTTTATCCAGGTAGAAGATATCAATCTTAGTCAATTCAGCAATTTCTTCTGGTGTGTAGCCACGGCGAATGGCTTCTGATACGTAGAAGAGACGGTCATCTTGGGCCTTGACAACTTTTTCAATCAAGGCATCATCAGAAACGGTTGCCAGTTCAGGCATTTCATTGTGGTGAACCCCAATTTCAAGTGAACGACAGGCTTTTAGAAGAGATTCCTCGATGTTACGACCGATGGCCATGACTTCTCCAGTTGCCTTCATCTGAGTACCAAGACGACGTTCACCTTTCTCAAATTTATCAAATGGGAAACGTGGAATTTTCGCAACGACGTAGTCAAGGGCTGGTTCAAACATGGCATAGGTTGAACCAGTGACTGGGTTGATGACCTCATCCAGGGTCAAACCAACTGCAATCTTGGCAGCCAATTTGGCAATCGGATAACCCGTCGCCTTAGAAGCAAGGGCTGACGAACGCGATACACGAGGGTTTACTTCGATGACATAGTACTTGAAGCTATGCGGATCAAGGGCCAGCTGAACGTTACACCCACCTTCAATCTTAAGGGCACGAATGATGCTCAAGCTCGCGTCACGTAGCATTTGGTTTTCATAGTCTGACATGGTTTGCGCAGGAGCAAATACGATAGAATCTCCTGTGTGAATCCCAACTGGATCAAAGTTCTCCATGTTACAAACAACGAGGGCATTATCAGCTGAGTCGCGCATCACTTCGTACTCGATTTCCTTGAAACCTGCGATTGAACGTTCAATCAAACATTGGGTAACAGGTGACAGTTTCAACCCATTTTCAGCAATTTCACGTAATTCTTCTTCGTTGGCACACATACCACCACCAGTACCACCTAGGGTAAAGGCTGGTCGAACGATAACTGGGTAGCCGATTGATGCCGCAAAGGCAACAGCTTCTTCCACTGTGTTGACAATTTCAGATTCAGGGATTGGCTGCTCAAGCTCTTCCATCAATTGTTTAAAGAGGTCACGGTCCTCTGCTTGGTCAATGGCAGATAATTTAGTTCCCAGTAGTTCGACACCCAATTCATCTAGAATGCCATTCTTAGACAATTCCATGGCCATATTGAGCCCTGTTTGACCACCAAGAGTTGGAAGCAAAGCATCTGGACGTTCCTTACGGAGAATACGTGTCACAAACTCGAGTGTAATCGGTTCAATGTAGACCTTGTCCGCAATCTCCTTGTCCGTCATGATGGTTGCAGGATTTGAGTTCACCAAGACAACCTCATAGCCTTCCTCTTTCAAAGACAAGCAGGCCTGGGTCCCAGCATAGTCAAACTCAGCAGCCTGACCAATAATAATCGGACCAGAACCAATCACCATAATTTTTTGAATATCAGTACGTTTAGGCATTTATAAGATATTAAGGGCGTCAAGCGGACAAAGCTAAAATAGGGGTTATGACGAAGAACTGTCAGTTCTAGGAATAGTTATCTTTTTAGCACCGTCCGTAGCCCGTATTCAGTTCAGCAAATACGGACCACCCTTCTCCTTTCTATTTGGCAACTCTCGGGTTGCCATTAAATAAATTCTCCGACGATTTTTTAGAGAAACGATATTTTTCGATAAAAAATCTAGTGCAGGGAGTTTTTAGTTCGCCCAATAGCGACTAAAAGAAACGACCTGCCTTTCTATTCGTCGCCTCACAGAGCGACATTAAATAAGATACAAAGGACGAATAGAAAGCGATTAAATTTTAGGAAACCAAGGAAGGATTGACAATCCAAGTTGGTTTCTCTAAATTCCGAGCTTTCCGTCCGTGTTCAGTTACATAAATTCTCCGACGAGCTTTTACTCGTTTTTAGTTTGCTTGTTTAAAAGCTTCCATCATCTCGATAAATTCATCAAATAGGTAGCTTGCGTCGTGTGGACCAGGAGCTGCGTCTGGGTGGAATTGTACAGAAAAACCTGGTTGGTATCTGTGGCGAACTCCTTCAACTGACTTGTCATTGATTTCTTCGTGGGTAATGATCAAATGCTCTGGCAAGTCCTCACGGCTAACTGCATAACCGTGGTTTTGGCTGGTAAAGTCTACGCGTCCTGTTGCAATTTCACGTACCGCGTGGTTAAATCCACGGTGACCAAATTTCATCTTGTAGGTCTTCGCCCCGTTTGCCATGGCAAAAAGTTGGTGTCCCATACAAATACCGAAAATTGGAATTTTCCCTTGCACACCACGAATCATGTCCAGTGCTTCTGGAACGTCTTCTGGGTTACCTGGACCATTTGACAACATAACTCCATCAGGATTTAGGTGGAGAATTTCTTCTGCCGTTGTTGAATACGGAACGACGGTCACGTTACAGTTACGCTTAGAAAGTTCACGTAAGATTGAGTGCTTGAGACCAAAGTCTACTAAGACCACGCTCAAACCAACTCCAGGAGCTGGATAGGAAGTTTTAGTGGAAACCTGTTTGATATTGTCTGTCGGCAAGACTGTTGCTTGGAGCTGGTCCGTCACATGGTCCATACTGTCTCCAACATGGGTCAAGGTTGCACGCATCGTACCATGCTTACGGATAATCTTAGTAAGGGCACGCGTATCAATCCCTGAGATACCTGGAATTTTCTTGGCTTTCAAGAATTCGTCCAAGGTCATTTGGTTGCGCCAGTTGCTAGCTCGACGCGCCTCTTCGAAAACGACAACTCCTTTACAAGTTGGAATGATGGATTCGTAATCATCACGGTTAATTCCATAATTTCCCACCAAAGGATAGGTAAAGGTCAAGATTTGTCCATTATAAGACTGGTCTGTAATGGATTCTTGGTAGCCGGTCATCCCTGTGTTAAAGACGATTTCGCCTGTTACATCAATATCTGCTCCGAAAGCCTTGCCTTCAAAAACTGTGCCATCTTCTAATACTAGAAGTCTTTTTGTCATATTTTCACCTCTCGTGGACGCTCACTGGCGTCTTTTAACGTCTTGTGTTTTAGTTGGCGTTTCTACTCGCCAGTACGGATTCTAAGATTGCCATTCGAACAAAGACACCGTTGGTCATTTGTTGGACAATGCGTGATTTTGGCGCTTCAACCAAGTGGTCAGCAATTTCCACATCTCGATTCACCGGAGCAGGATGCATAATGATTGCTGTTTCTTTTAAGCGATTATAGCGTTCTTGGTTCAAACCGTGTTGAGCATGGTAGTCTTCTTTTGAAAAAACGGCTCCACTTTCATGGCGTTCATGTTGAACGCGGAGCAACATCAAAACATCCACCTGATCAACAATCTCATCAATAGTTACAAACTGTCCATAGTCCGCAAACTCTTGACTTCTCCATTCCTCAGGTCCTGCAAAGTACAGTTCAGCTCCCAAGCGTTTCAAAATTTGCATATTGGATTTGGCAACGCGTGAGTGGTCCAAGTCGCCTGCAATGGCAACTTTGAGACCCTCAAAGTGACCAAATTCCTCATAAATAGTCATCAAATCAAGCAAGCTCTGGCTAGGATGTTGTCCCGAACCATCACCACCATTGATAATGGAAGTTGTAATCGACGGACTTGCAATCAACTCTCTGTAATAGTCGACCTCTGGGTGGCGAATCACACAGACATCCACTCCTAGAGCAGATAGAGTCAAGATGGTATCATACAGTGTCTCACCCTTATTGACCGAACTAGTCTTCACATCAAAGTCCAGTCGCTCCAACCCTAGCTTAATCTCTGCCACTTCAAAGGACTTATGTGTCCGTGTAGAATCTTCAAAGAAGAGATTCGATACGATAGGTTTGTTCTCATAGGGAAGTTGGGCTCCGTTTTTAAACTCGATCCCTCGTTTGATCAATTTCATCACTTGATCAACTGTAAGGTCTTCCATAGAAACCACATGGTTCAATGCTTGTTGATTTTCTGACATGGCTACTCCTTCAGCTTTCTAAGCTTCTTCAGTAATCAGAACTCTGTCTTGGCCATCAAGTTCTGTCATCTCTACGATGATTTCTTCAGAACGGCTGGTTGGGATATTTTTCCCAACGTAATCTGGACGGATAGGCAATTCTCTATGTCCACGGTCAACTAGCACCGCAAGACTCACGCGCGCAGGACGACCATGGCCGACAATGTTATCAATAGCGGCGCGGATGGTACGGCCTGTATAGAGTACATCATCCACCAAGATAACTTCACGGTCTGTCACATCAACAGAAATCAAAGAAGTATCTTCTCCGCTTTTAACATCATCACGGAAAGGTTTGGTGTCCAATTCCACAACAGGAACAGTGATGTTTTCCAACTGCTCCAAGCGTTCTTTGATACGATGAGCGATGAAAACACCACGCGTTTTTATCCCAGCTAGGATAATTTTATTCAAATCCTTATTGCGCTCGATAATCTCATAAGTAATTCGCGTAATCGCTCGTTTGACAGTCAATTCGTCTACAACTTCTTTTGTCTTCATGACAAACCTCCAAAAAGAAAAGTCTCCTTCTACAAGGAGACTTGAAATGTATAGCCAAGCGAGCCCTACTGTATACAGTATAGACTTCACCCTTCTACTTTATCATCGCGCTCCTTGCCTGCCTCACGGGACAGGTTTAAAGGACTATTTAGTTACCATTTACTATAGCACAAAGCACCCTTAAAATCAAGCAAAAACTTTTTCAGAGTCCCCTTAAACATTACTAAAATCATATAATTGGGGATAGTGATCGCATTCTGGATTTTTGGGATGACAGATAGCTCGTCCAAAGTAAATCATGGCCTGGTGGGCTGCTAACCACTCTTCTGGTGGTAGGACGTCCATGACACGTTTTTCTACTTCAAGTGGTGTAGCTGATTTTTTAACGATATCGTGATGCTTACAGATACGCTCCACATGAGTATCCACTGCAAAAGCAGGAATTCCAAACCCCACACTCATGACGACATTTGCTGTTTTACGACCAACACCTGCTAGACTTTCTAATTCTTCACGTGTCTGAGGGACTTGACCATCAAAATCATCTAGTAACTGTTGAGCACATTTTTTAAGAAATTTAGCCTTATTTCGATACAGTCCCAGGCGAGAAATGTGTGAAGCAATTTCACTTTCAGTCGCGACAGACATGGCTTGTGGCGTTGGAAAAGCAGCAAAGAGAGCTGGTGTGGCCTTATTTACCGCTGCATCTGTCGTCTGAGCTGACAACATGACCGCAACCAGGAGTTCAAAATGATTGGTAAAATCAAGGCTGGGTTTGGCATCTGGAAAAAGGGCAATAATTTCCTCAATGACATAACGGGCACGTTTCTTGGATAAAACCATCTACTCGTCTCCATCAAATAGTCCTTGCAAGCCAGCAAATGGACTGTTTTCTTCTTTCTTGACTGCTTGTTGAGCTTGATATTCGTCTTCAGTCATGATTTGCCAGTCATTTCCTGACACAAAACCTTGGCCCGCCTCTTCTTCTGCCGTCAAGACCTTGATTGGGATATTGAGCAAGATATTATCTGCTACGCTCTCAGCAAGGTCGATTTCTCCATTTTCGATAGGCAAGACCAAATCATCATCTAGAACTTCCTGGTCCAGTTGGTTGGTCGCTCCTTCCATGAAAACTTCTGTGACTGGATAAGACTCAGCCAACTCAACTGGCTCCATACTACGGCTGGAAGCAAGAACAATGGTATATGACAACTGATAGTCTAAGAAATACAGACGGTCTTCGTACTGCACCTTCCCCACTGCAAGAATATCTTTGACATCTAAAATTTCTTGATTACGTGCACGCAAGTCAGATGCCAGGTCTAAAGCTTGTTCAAAATGTAGGCCTTCAGGCTGCTTACGAATTTCTTGAATATTTAACTTCATATTTCCTCCATAAAGATTTACTCACTTGATTATACCATGAAAAGGCTACAAGTCAGTCTTCCAAACTTTGATATTAAAATCTCCTTTTTAACATATTTACTATGACATATTTTCTGTTTAGTGCTATACTATAGGCAAGAATACATCAGAGCAAGGAGGATGCTCATATGGAAGACAAAGAACTAATCAACGAAGCTTACCAACTCCTATCCGAGTTAAATAAAAGCTACCAAAGCTGTAAACAAGGAACAGCCGATGATCTTCGACTACAAGAGCTGCTGAACACCACTCTTACGGAACTAAAAAAAGCAGAAAAGCTGGACAACAGTATCTTAATCAACCTTGAGAAATTTTACCAACGTACTAGTCTGCTGATTGGACTAGGGAGCCTAAAACTAAACGATCAAGCTCGTACTGCTTGGCGCAAATATGACAAGTTCCACTATGAACATGTCAAACACGTACTGACTCTCTATGGACCTGTTTTCGGATTTTAGAGCTTGAAATTACTTGTTTTCTATTGACAAAATTTCCTGAAAGGTATAGGATAGAGATACTAATACTCGGAGGTATGGGAGACATGAACAACTAATCTATCAAATAAAGAACTTTATTTAGTAGATCTTGTTTTTGTCTCTTTTTTGTGTGCTCTTTTTATACTAGATTTTCTAGTATCTTGTCCTCATTGAAAATCAAAAAACTAGAAAGCTATGCTCCTCTTGGGTTAGGTTAGGCAGCTCCAAGCTAGTTTGACGAGTTTTTCAACGAGGATAATAGAGTTTTGACAGTGACTTTGGGCTCTACTAGATAAAGTAGAGCTTTTTGTTATGCACTATCGACATTCTAGAAAGGGCAACAATATGATAAAAATCAATCATCTAACTATCACGCAAAACAAAGATCTACGAGATCTTGTATTTGACCTAAGCATGACCATCCAAGACGGGGAAAAGGTTGCTATTATTGGTGAAGAAGGAAATGGTAAATCGACTTTACTACGGGCTTTAATGGGAGAAGCATTATCTGATTTTACTATCAGGGGCGACATCCAGTCTGACCTTCAATCACTGGCCTACATTCCTCAAAAGTTACCTGAGGAGCTAAAAAATAGGACTCTACACGATTACTTCTTTTTAGATTCCGCTGATTTAGACTACAGTATTCTCTATCGCTTGGCGGAGGAGTTGCACTTTGATAGCGACCGTTTTGCTAGCGACCAAGAAATTGGCAGTCTATCAGGGGGCGAAGCTTTGAAAATTCAGCTCATTCACGAGTTAGCAAAACCTTTTGAGATTCTATTTTTAGATGAACCTTCAAATGACCTTGACCTTGAGACGGTTGATTGGCTAAAAAGGCAGATTCGAAAGATTAGTCAAACTGTTATTTTCATTTCCCATGATGAAGACTTTCTTTCTCATACGGCAGATACTATTGTCCACTTGCGGCTGGTCAAGCATCGGAAAGAAGCGGAAACGCTAGTCGAGCATTTAGACTATGATCGCTATAGTGAGCAGAGAAAGGCTAGTTTTGCAAGGCAAAGTCAGCAAGCTGCTAACGACCAGAGAGCCTATGACAAAACCATGGAAAAGCATCGTCGCGTCAAGCAAAATGTAGAAACTGTACTTCGAGCTACCAAAGACAGTACTGCCGGTCGCCTATTGGCTAAAAAGATGAAAACTGTTCTCTCTCAAGAAAAACGCTTTGAAAAGGAAGCTCAGTCCATGACCCAAAAACCACTTGAAGAGGAACAAATCCAACTTTTCTTTTCAGACATCCAACCATTACCGGCTTCTAAAGTCTTAATCCAACTGGAAAAAGAAAATTTATCCATTGGCGAGCGCATTTTAGTTCAGGGGATACAACTCACTGTCCGTGGCCAAGATAAAATCGGTATCATCGGGCCAAATGGTGTTGGGAAATCAACTCTGTTAGCCAAGTTGCAGCAACTACTAAGCGCCAAAAGAGAAATTTCACTTGGTTATATGCCACAAGATTACCATAAAAAACTGCAATTGAATTTATCTCCAGTAGCCTATCTCAGCAAAACTGGGGAAAAAGAAGAACTACAGAAAATCCAATCTCACCTAGCCAGTCTCAATTTCAGCTATCCAGAGATGCACCACCAAATTCGCTCCCTATCTGGTGGGCAACAAGGTAAACTCCTACTTTTAGATTTAGTGTTGCGCAAACCAAACTATCTCCTTCTGGATGAGCCCACACGAAACTTTTCTCCCACTTCTCAACCCGAAATCAGAAAACTCTTTGCCTCCTATCCCGGCGGTCTGATCACTGTTTCGCATGACAGACGCTTCTTAAAAGAGGTCTGTACGAGTATCTATCGTTTGACAGATCGTGGTTTGGAAGTTGTTGATTTACAAGATTTATAAATGTTGAACATAGCAAAAATCCAGAGACGATCTCTGGATTTTGTTTACACACGTCTTTCTTGGGAACATTGATATAAAGAGCGCTTCTGGCGTCTTTTACGTGACAGATTATGCTCTGACTTTTGTTTAAATTATATAAGCTAGAAATCATTTTTTACTATTTTACAGCTCAAAGCATTCTAATGCATCATTATCTCATATACAAAAAGCAAAATGCAACCAGATTATTGAGGACATGCAAAAGAATGGAATTCCATAGGTTGTCAGAAGTCTTATACCTTACCCCAAATGCAAATCCCATACCTAAATAGCTGATAAAGCTAGGAATAGTATAGGGACCATGAAGATAAGCAAAAAGAAGAGATGTGGCAAACAATCCAAAATATGTATTCTTAAATACTATCCCCTGTAACATACCTCGCATAAAGATTTCCTCCGTGACAGGTGCCAAAACACAGAGATCCACAAAAAGTACAGACCATGAAAGTGAAAAACTTTGCACAGCTTGAGTTGTGTCTGATTGGGTAGGACCTAAAAAATTGACCATAATATAAAACAGGAAAAGTAAGGCGTATGAAAGAAAACATTTTAAAATATCTTTTAGACAGATTTTCCGAATGTGAAACAAGTCATACTTTTTTCCTACATATAAAAATAATGCAAGTTCAACAAGGGTAAAAAGGATGGATAGCGGTAATGAATTTATTCTCATGATTTTCTCTGCTATACTCAAATGAATTGGCATAAAAATCAAAATCAAGAAAAACGTCATCCAGCGCTTATACATCATTCACCTCAATTATATAGAATTACATATATTATACTATTTTTTGGTGAGATAACAAGTTAAAAGTGAGATACTAAAAGCAAAAATCCAGAGGTCATCTCTGGATTTTTTTACATTTGTTTCAAGCGTTCGATTCGTTCTGAGATAGGCGGGTGGGTATAAAAGAGTTTTTGAAGTCCGCCACCTTTCTTCGGATCATTGATATAAAGAGCGCTGCTGGCATCATCGACATGGTGATGCATTGGCTCGCTATTCTCCAACTTGCGCAGTGCATTGATCATCCCTTGAGGATTGCGAGTCAGCTCCACACTGGATGCATCCGCCAAAAATTCCCTCTGACGGGAAATGGCAAGTTGCACCAAGGTTGCTGCGAGAGGTGCTAGAACAATGGCTAAGAGAGAGATAACAAGCATGATAATCTCCAAACCATTTCCATCACGATCATTATCACTCCGTCTGCGACCAGTGCCACCCCACCACATCATCCGTCCTGCCATACTAGACAGAAGGGTAATGGCACTGGCAAGGGCGACAGCAATGGTCGAAATGCGAATATCGTAGTTTCGGATATGACTGACTTCATGCCCCATAACAGCTTCTAGCTCCTCACGATTCATGATAGCTAGAAGGCCCGAAGTGGCTGCGACTGCTGCATTCTGCGGATTCGAACCTGTTGCAAAGGCATTTAAAGAAGAATCCTCAATGATGAAAACACGCGGCATAGGAATCTGGGCCACCATGGCCATATCTTCTACTACATGGTAGAGGTCTGGTGCTGTTTGCTCATCAACCTCACGCGCCCCATTCATAGACATGACAATCTCTGTCGATTGAAAGATCATGGTCAGAGCGTAGATAAGACCAATAATCAAGGCAATAATCACGCCACCAAGACCTGAGCGCATGAAGAGATAGCCAACCGCATAACCAACCAAGGCCAAGAGTAGGAAGAAAACCAGCAACAAAATCCAAGTTTTTCGTTTATTGCTCGCAATTTGATCAAACAACATCTTAGTCACCTAAACCGCTAAAGTCAACTTTAGGAACTGCCTTTTCCTCTTCAGGTGTTTGAAGGAAGTCTGCAGCTTTAAAGCCAAATAGTCCTGCGATGATGTTACTTGGGAAGCTTTCAAGTTTTACATTGTAGTTGCTGACAACACTGTTGTAGAGTTGGCGTGAGTAAGAAATTTTATTTTCTGTATTGGTCAACTCTTCTTGCAATTTGATAAAGTTGGCACTAGCTTTCAAGTCTGGGTAATTCTCTGCTACTGCAAAGATACCAGAAATCTGGCGGGTAAGGGCATCACTGGCCTTCATCGCTTCAGCTGGTGAAGTTGCTGCGGCTACTTGTCTACGAAGTTCTGTCACCTTTTCCAAGGTAGAACCTTCATATTTGGCATAGCCTTTGACTGTTTCAATCAAGTTTGGGAGGAGATCATTACGACGCTTCAACTGAACATCTATCTGGCTCCAAGCCTCCTTGGTCTGCATACGATTTTTAACCAAACCGTTATAGCTAACAATCACAAAAATAACAATCAGAGCCAAAACTCCAAGAATAATCCAAGTCATAATCTTATTCCTTTCTGCTTTTAGATTACTACCAGTATATCAAAATTTTAATGAATATGGTAAAATAAGGTGATACTAGAGAAGGAAACGACTATGAAACCAGAAACATTTTACAGCCTACTAGCTGAGCAAAATCTTCCACTTTCGGACCAGCAAAAGAACCAATTTGAACGGTATTTTGAACTCTTGGTCGAGTGGAATGAGAGGATTAATTTGACCGCTATTACGGATAAAGAAGAAGTCTACCTTAAGCACTTTTATGATTCGATTGCACCCATCCTACAAGGCTTGATTTCAAATGAAACTATCAAACTTCTTGATATCGGAGCAGGGGCAGGATTTCCCAGCCTTCCTATGAAAATCCTCTATCCTCAGTTAAATGTAACCATCATTGATTCGCTAAATAAGCGCATCAATTTCCTTCAACTTTTGGCTCAGGAGTTGGATTTGGATGGTGTTCACTTCTACCATGGGCGGGCAGAAGACTTTGCCCAAGACAAGAACTTCCGTGCCCAGTTTGATGTGGTGACGGCTCGTGCGGTTGCCCGTATGCAGGTTTTGTCTGAGCTGACCATTCCCTATCTTAAAGTTGGCGGAAAACTATTGGCACTCAAGGCCAGCAATGCTCCTGAGGAATTGCTAGAAGCCAAGAATGCCCTTAACCTCCTCTTTAGTAAGGTAGAGGACAACCTCAGCTATGCCCTGCCAAATGGAGATCCTCGCTACATCACTGTGGTCGAAAAGAAAAAGGAAACACCTAACAAGTATCCAAGAAAGGCTGGCATGCCCAACAAACGCCCACTTTAAACAATGGTGCACCCTTGTTTAAAATTCAGAAAACCATTTACAAAATCATACCTCGCTCTCGCATTTCCGTGCTCGGGAAAAATTCGTTTACAAAACGAACCTCGCTCTCGCATTTCCGGGCTTGGGAAAAAATGATTTACAAAATCAACCTCGCTCTCGTATTTCTGGGCTCGGGAAAAATTCGTTTACAAAACGAATTTTTTCTGCTATACTATCCTAAGCAAAGGTTTTTAATGTCATCCTGTGAGGTGACGAAGGCGCAGATTTATATAAATTTTTAAAAGATAACTATTTTTTAAAAAGTCTTACTCTGAGGGCCTATTGCTGCAAAATAATGGGCTCTTTTTTGGTGCCCAAAAGTGAGGTTTTTATGAAACAGGAATCAACTGTTGACTTGTTACTAGACGTTGATCAACGTCCTTCTGTTGGTAAAGGAATTCTTCTAAGCTTCCAGCACGTATTTGCCATGTTTGGTGCAACCATTCTCGTTCCCTTAATTTTGGGAATGCCCGTGTCGGTTGCTCTCTTTGCTTCCGGTATTGGAACACTTATCTACATGATTTCTACTGGTTTTAAGGTTCCAGTTTACCTAGGTTCTTCATTCGCCTTTATCACGGCTATGTCTCTAGCCATGAAAGAAATGGGGGGCGATGTATCTGCTGCTCAAACTGGAGTTATCCTGACTGGTTTAGTTTATGTTCTTGTAGCAGCAAGTGTTCGTTTTGCAGGTACAAAATGGATTGATAAACTCTTGCCCCCAATCATTATCGGACCTATGATTATCGTTATCGGTCTTGGTCTTGCTGGTTCTGCTGTAACGAATGCTGGACTCGTAGCAGACGGAAACTGGAAAAACGCCCTTGTAGCCGTTGTTACATTCTTGATTGCCGCCTTTATCAATACAAAAGGAAAAGGTTTCCTTCGTATCATTCCTTTCCTCTTTGCCATCATCGGTGGGTACATCTTCGCTATGATGCTTGGTTTGGTTGACTTTACCCCAGTCCTTCAAGCCAATTGGTTTGAAATTCCTGGTTTCTACTTGCCATTTAGTACAGGTGGAGCCTTTAAAGAGTACAACTTGTACTTCGGTCCTGAAACAATCGCCATCTTGCCAATCGCTATTGTAACCATTTCAGAACACATCGGAGACCACACAGTTTTAAGCCAAATCTGTGGCCGTCAATTCCTGAAAGAACCAGGACTTCACCGTACGCTTCTTGGTGATGGTATCGCGACATCTGTATCAGCCTTCCTCGGTGGACCAGCTAATACGACTTACGGCGAAAATACAGGGGTTATTGGGATGACTCGTATCGCTTCTGTCTCTGTTATCCGTAACGCGGCCTTCATCGCCATTGCTCTTAGCTTCCTAGGGAAATTCACTGCCTTGATTTCAACCATTCCAAATGCTGTGCTTGGTGGCATGTCCATCCTTCTCTACGGAGTTATCGCCAGCAATGGTTTGAAAGTTTTGATTAAGGAACGCGTTGACTTCAGCCAAATGCGTAACCTTATCATTGCAAGTGCTATGCTGGTACTTGGACTTGGTGGAGCAATCCTTAAACTCGGTCCAGTAACCCTTTCAGGTACTGCTCTATCAGCCATGACAGGAATCATCTTGAACTTGATTTTGCCACACGAAAATAAAGACTAATCATCTATACACAAAAAATCCACTCGATTGAGTGGATTTTTTAATTACTTACTCTTTATTTCCAACAGTAAATCTTTCAATGAAATAATGGTCACGGCTAGTAAAATCATAGCCATACCTATAAAATCAATCGCATAAAACTGTTCCTTCATAATCAGAAAGGCAAAGAAAACGGCAGAAATTGGCTCTATGGAAGCCAATAAACTAGACTTAACAGGGCCTATCAGACTAGCTCCCTTTAGGAAAGCTGTATATGCAAAGACCGTTCCGATGATGATAATCCCAGCAAATGCAAAGAGAAAATCTAAGCTGGTTGGTATGCTGGCCTGTAAGACTCCTGTGAAGGGAATAGCCACTACACCAGAAATAACCATCCCGACACCAATCACCAAAATACTGCCCCACTTCTTAATCAAAACGATGGGAAGAATAATATAGAGGGCATAGGTCAAGGCTGAAAAGAGGCCCCAGAACAGACCTAGGGGTGTGACAGACAACTGGTCGACTTTCCCATGCGTCGCGATCAGAAAAGTTCCTCCTATAGCCAATCCAATCGAAATAATCTCAGCCAGTGTCGGAGCTACCTTATCCTTCATACAGGTATAAACCAAGATCCCAACGGGGCATACATACTGGAGAACTGTCGCCGTTCCAGCATTGGTTTCCTGAATGGCAGAAAGATAGGCAAACTGGTTTAAGAAAAGTCCAAAAACTGCAAATAGCAACAGAGATAGCAGACTTTTTTTGTCTTTTAAAAAAGAAAGGAATTTATCCTTTGAAGTCGTATAGGATAAGAACACCAGTGCCAAGCCTGCAATGATAAGTCGCAAATTGGTCAAGACTAAAGCAGAAATCCCGTGTGCCATCAGGTATTGGCCACTGGTTCCAGACAAGCCCCAAGCAATCCCTGCCACTACTGTATACAGAGTTCCTTTTACGGTTTTCGACATGCTTCCCCCTACTCCTCTTGACGAATCATTTCCATGACTTGGTTTCGGTCAACTATCCACTGGGTACGCTCATCCTTCTCATACGTTCGATTGGATAAAAAGATAGTAGCTTCTTGTTTCTCTCGATTCCACATGATAAAGGTACCAGTATAGCCCGTATGGTCGAGCCAGGCTCCTTCCAAATTCCAGGCTAGGGACCGCTCCTTATCATCTAAGGGAGAAAAATTTCGGCTCAATTCTGCAGCAAAATCATCTTTCAAGTAATGTTCCAGAAAGATCTGCAGATCCTTAACAGTCGAAAACAAACCAGCACTTCCTGCGTGTTTCCCTAATAGACGGGCTTTGGGATCATGAATATTTCCGGCCTCCACTCCTTTCACTGTTGGGACAGCTTGCTCAACGGGACCGAACTTGGTCTCCTTCATCCCCCATGCTTCCAAAACTTGTTCTTCTATAATCTGATCCAAGTCTTGATTAAAGATTTTTTCCAAAAGAAAGCCCAAAAGTAAAAAGTGAACGTCCGAGTATAGGAAGGCTGGCTGATTTCGTCTGTTGAGGTGAAACATGGCTTCTCTTAATTCCTCTGCACTTAACTTGTCTCGATTGGGAATAAAGGGGTCCAAGTCTGTGGCATGGGTCAGAAGCTGCCGTATAGTAATATCAGGATAATCACACTCCGGTAAAAAATCCGTTACCGGTCGATTAATATCTAATTTGTCCTGCTGCCACAAGAAGGTAAAAACCGTCCCCACTCCCACGACTTTACTCACACTTGCCAAATCATAAACCAAACCGGTTTCTGTCTTCAAGTCTCGTTCTGGATCACTCAATCCTAGATAAGACTCTTTCCATTCACCATCCTTATAATACGCAAAAGAGGCCCCGGGATAAATCCCTGCCTCGATTTGATTTTCTATTTTTCTTAGAATTTTTTCCCACTTCATGCTTCTTCAAACCACAATTCAATGTTATTGGTATCTTTACCAAGGAAGAATTTTTCAGACTTAGGGACAAAGTAGCCTGTCTTTTCAAATTTCTGACGAAGACTGGTTAAATCAAAATTCTTGACTAAAAATTTTAACATCGTCAGGTCCCAAGTGACATTGTTTTCAACAACCAAATCTGGTCCTTGCCCTTTCGTAAAGGTAATTACTGGCGCTACTCCTTCAGGATCAAGTAAGCTCTCTGTCTCCTCAGGCAAACGCAACTCCATAGAAACCTCAAATTGGCTCACGTATTTTATACTTGTATTTGAATAAAATTCAGGAACGGTTTCCAGTGGAACCAAATCTCTTACATCATTTTCCGCATGAATAAGGATCACATCGCCTTCAGGAGAAACAATCTCAAAAGCATACCCACGGTTTCCTTTAAATAGGCGAGGAAGAGACTTCATTTGAGAAAGAAGGACCTCGATTTCAGAAGGATTTTCAACCTTTATCAAGAGTCTAGCTAGCTTCTTAAGTCCTTCAACTCTGCGTGTTCGCATGCTTGGAGCCTCTTCTAAAATCAATCTCTCCGTACCTGTCTGGTCGCCTAATGAAAGAAAGGCAGACTCTTCCAGCAAAGGTTTCATCCCCAGGGTTTCAATGTAAAATCTTTCATTTAATTTTCGATTATTAACTTTCAAAGTCGGAACGATCCGAACAATCTCATTCACATTCATAAATTCCTCCAACTCTTTTATTTTAAAGGATTTTCGAATATTTTACAAGCCATATCTATTTTATTTAGAAATTTTACAAGAAAAAAACTGGGATTCCCCAGTTTCATTTCTTATAGGTAAAGTAGTTTGAATAGTGCTACTGCCGCAATACCCGCTGCAATTGGAGCTACAACCGGAACCCATGCATACCACCATTTTGAATCACCCTTGTGTTGACCAAGAACTGATTTTGGAAGGAGTTCGTGAAGAAGACGTGGTCCAAAGTCACGAGCTGGGTTCAAACCAGGTCCAGTAGGTCCACCAAGTGAAGTTACCAAGGCCATCACTAGGAAACCAAGTGCCAAGTGTGCAACTGAGATCCCAGCAGCTGTATGTGGAGCTACTTGAGCTTTCACTGCCAATTCACTTAAATCAACAGTTTGTCCAGCTTGAGTAGCCATTTGTTTCATGTATTGAAGAACCTCAGCACCAAAGAAGTTTTTAGTCAAACCAAGTGCTGCAAAGAAAAGAACAAATGAACCTACAAACTCATTGAGGAATCCGTTAACAGTAGCTGCAAAACGTGATTCTTTTGTATCGTGGTCGATGCTTGAAATTGTTGAGAAGGTACCCAAGATATTGTTAGGGTTCTCTGTCTTCAAGTAGTAAGGACGGTGAGTCGCTACAACCAAAGCTTGACCGAAGATTGCTCCCAAAACTTGTGCTAGGATGTAAAATGGAACTTGATCCCAAGAGAAAAGACCACTAACAGCAAGTCCAAGAGTGAAAGCTGGGTTGATGTGGTTACCAGATACATTACCAAACATCAAAGCTGGGATCATAACCCCCATACCATAACCAACCGCGATAACGAGCCAGCCACTTTGGTGACCTTTCGTACCTTTAAGTTCAACGTTAGCAACTGCACCATTACCAAGAATGATCAAAATAGCAGTTCCCAAGAATTCTGTGGCATATTTAATAGCCCATGTAAAATCCATTTGATAGATTCTCCTTAAATTTTTTTAGACAATCCTTATTCTATCAATTTTTAGGCCTTTTAGCAATATCTTTTCTAAAAGAATCTATGGAAAACGCTTTATTTAACTTATCTTTGAGAAAAGGACAAAAGGAGTCAAACTCCTTTCATCCTAATCGTTATTCTTGACGTTGACCAAAGTCTACAATCATCTGCTCCATCTCTTGGCGACTTGGAGTGGTCAACATATAAAGGTAATCCCCTTGTAGCTCTGCAAAGGCTGCTGGCATGATTTTTTTGACCTTGAATTGCTGGCTGTACTTAGCAAGCAAGTCTTCTTCTGAATAGACATAGTTGGCATTGGCACGGCGAGAAGTAGCCAAACAATACTGTGGTTCAAACTCTGATACTGGGAACTCTTCACCTGTAACAATCGCCGCATAACCTTGGTAGAGATCCAAGGAGTGAGCGAAGTTATAAACATCAATGGTAAAGCCACCTGCAGGACGGTTATTGTACTCAATGGCAATGTAGTCGTCCCCGTCACGGAAAAACTCGATATGGAAAAAGCGCTCTTTCATACCAAATTCCTTGACAATGGCCTCGCCATACTTACGCAGTTTGGGATCCATATCCTTAAGCACATAGTAGGAATTGTCCATCTTATAAATCATGAGATCAAGTGGTGTATGGGCATAATCGAAAGTCGTTGAAAAGACGATATTGCCATCCTTGTCCACAAGCCCGTCAAAGGTACAGATTTCACTAGAAGTGACAAATTTCTCAAAGAAATACACGGTTGAATGGTCCCATTCAGCCTTAAAGTGATTTACATCGTCTTCTGTCTCAAGCTTAAAGGTTGCTGCCGCTCCCACTCCATTATCAGGTTTGGCAATCATTGGTAGACCGATTTCTTTCACTGCTTTATCCACATCTGCTTCCGTCTGGATAACAGCTCCAGGTACCACAGGGACATCTGCTTTTTTGAATAGTTTCTTCATCTCAGACTTAAACTTGGTCTTTTTGAGATCCTCCGGTTTGGCACCAAAAACATTGAATTGTTCTCTGAGTGTTGCGTCCAGCTCAAGCCAGTATTCATTGTGAGATTCGATGCGGTCGATTGGGCCATGCTTGTAGAACAGAAAGGCAACAGCACGCTTGACTTCGTCTATGTTTTCAAGATTATCTACACGGAAATACTCGGTTAGGCCATTGCGCAAAGGTTCATCTAGTTGTTCGTAAGGTTCCTGACCAATCCCCAAGACTGTAATGCCTTTATTGGCTAGCTCGATGGTAAACTGTTGAAAGTTTTGCGGATAGTAGGGAGAAATAACAAGGTAATTCATAGGCAACTCCTTTTATAGATACAGGTGTCCAAGAAAATAGGGCATTTGTTTGCGCCACCATTCCCAGTTATGGGCGACATCGTGTCCCCATTCAGCAAACCAGGCTGGAATTTGTTTCTGGTCAAAGGCTTCTTTGAGCTTGTAGAAGGATGGTAGACCGTCTTGTTCCCAAGCACCAAGGCCCGTGCAAACGACGATTTCTGCCTGACGGTAACGATCGATAAACCAGCCGTCGTTTTGATTCCAGATATAATCTACAGGTGAGTTTTGGTAAATAGCATCATCATTGTAGTAATCGCCAACGAAGAAACGTGCGTCGTAAACACCACTGAGGGCAATCACCTTGGTAAAGACATCTGGATGCTGGAGAAAGAAATTGAGTGCATGATAGGCTCCCATCGAGCAACCCGTTGTCATCATGCCATCAAACCAACCTGTCTTGTGCTTAATAAAAGGAATGGCCTCCTCAATCACATAGCGTTCGTAGGCGCGGTGCATCTCCGCCTGGTCATGACCATTTTTCCAACTAGCCAGCCAGCTCTCACTGTCAACACTGGATAGAGTAAAGAACTGGACGCGCCCTTCCTCGATAAAGGAAGCACAGGCGTCAATCATGCCAAAATCATAGTATTCGTTGTGACTGCCACCAGATGAAGCAAAAACAACAACTGGAATCCCAGCATGCCCATAGCGGTTGAGGTACATTTCACGATTAAGATTACCACTCCAGTGGCTAAGGTTTTCAATATGCATTGGCTTTCTCCTTTCTTAACTTACCATTTCTCTGCAAAAAATCGGAGACAGTCTGGTAAATTTTCCGACCAAGGTATTTCACTATGGATAGCACCAGACTGAACTTTCAAGACCAGATTATCCAAGTGTACTCCACCTGCAATCAAATCACGGTAATAGCGAAGCGACGAATCGATATAGGCTTGCTTGATATTGCCAGCCATCAAGGTCTTGTCCGTATCGTCTGCTTCTTCTGTTCCTACATAGATGAAAATGCGCTGTTCAGGCGACAATTTCTTACGCTCGATATAGCGGTTAAAGGCTTCTTGGTGAAGCCAGTTGGCAGATGAGAAGATACCTAGACAACCAATTCGGTCTTGGTACTCTAGTCCGATAAACTGGGTAATATTGCCTCCTAGTGACGAACCAATCATAGCCGTGTGCTGGCGATCAGCTTTGGTTCGGTAGGTTTCATCGATAAAAGGCTTGACCACCTCCATGACAAACTCGGCATACTCCACACCCTTACCGCCAAACTGCTGGCCTGGGATAGGAGATTCTTGAAACTTCCAAGCCGCATACTCATGCATCCGCCCCATGCCGTCATTATCTATAGCAACGACAATCATGCGGCTGATGTCTGGATTTCGTTTAATGGCTGGAATAATCTTCCAAGAGTGTCCGATATAAGACTCCTTGCTGTAAAAGACATTTTGCCCATCATGAAAGTAAACAACAGGGTAAAAACGGTCTGTGTCTTTCTCGTAGTCCTTTGGCAGGAGCACACGCACACGACGCTCTTTTCCTGTATAAGGAACCTTAAGTTTGTGTTCTTTCATTTTTAAATAAAAGTAGGAATGATTCATTGTCAGAAAACTCTCTATATTCAAAATTTTATCTTATTATACCATAAAAATAGAAAAAAAGTCAGTAAATGTCCATTTTAAGGATAAATAACTAACTTTTTTCATTTATTTTTCTGAATTCTTCTGGATTTTCTGATTAGAGGAGATTGTCAATTAACTCATCGACAGCATCTTTTTTAGCTTGAGGTGTAATCTCAGTAATCATAATCCCCGCCACTGCTCGCTCAACCAAGCCTTCAACATCCATGCGTTTTTCATACTGCTCTGCATTCTCTATCTTAGGATTGGTCTTAGGACGGTCAGGCGCAAAAATAGTACAGCAGTCTTCAAAAGGCTGGATTGAAATTTCAAAGGTATCGATTTCCTGCGCGATGTCAATGATTTCCAACTTGTCCATGGTAACCACGGGACGAATGACTGGAGTGCTGGTCACAGCGTTGATAGTCTGCATGCTTTCCAAGGTCTGGCTGGCTACTTGACCAAGACTTTCTCCATTGATGATAATTAAACCATTTCGTACCTCACGAATACGGTCGGTAATGCGCATCATAAAACGACGGGTCAAGGTCATGAGGTAGGCTTCTGGCGCCTTAGCCTTGATTTCTTCTTGAATCTCAGTGAAAGGCACTTCGATAAATTGGATATTGCCACCAAACTTGGTCAATTTTCGAGTCAAATCGTGGGCTTTTTTAAGGGCACCAGGACTAGTATATGGTGGGCTGGCAAAGTGAACGGCTTCAATATCAACCCCACGTTTGAGAGCTAGATAACCTGCCACAGGTGAATCAATTCCACCTGACAACATGAGCATGCCTTTACCAGAACTTCCCACAGGTAATCCTCCTGCTCCACGAAAGGTTTCATAGGAAAGATAGGCAGCCTCCTCACGAATCTCAACCTGAAGATTAATATCTGGATTCTTCATCTGAGCTTGCACGTTTGGAATAGCCTCGAAAACAGCACCACCAAGAGTTTGATTCAGTTCACGACTGTCGAGTTCAAAGTTGTGGTCGCTACGCTTGCTAGTGATTTTAAAGGTCATCCCTTCCTTATAGATTTCCTTCATAATCTCTTGGACAGCAGACTTCAGAACTTCCACTGACTTTTCAACCTTATAAACGGGAGAAAAGTTTTGGATCCCAAAGACTTGTTTGAGCGATTCTGCTACTGCTGTATAATCAGCTCCATTGAGGTAAGCGTGGGCACGGTCGCGATCTGCGGTTACCTTAACTTGGGGATAGATAGACAAAACGTCCGAAATATTATTACGAAGTTTATTGATGAAACGCATACGATTTTTGTGTTTGGTTGACAATTCTCCATAGCGAATCATAATTTCTGAATACTGCATAAATGCTCCTATCTTACTTTTCTAGTTTGATTGTAAATTAATTTTAGCTTGGTCAAGAACTGCTCGACCTGACTCATGTCATTTTCCAAGTCTAGGCTTAGACGCACAGCTGACTGGGCCTTATCCTTGTCCACTCCCATGGCAATCAAGGTCCCCGCAGGTTTTCCTGCCTTGGACGAACAAGCAGAGGTTGTGGAAATGAAAATGTCATAGTCTTCAAAAGCGTGAACGATGACTTCACCACGAACACCCTTAATCCCAAAAGTCAGGATATGAGGGGCAAAGTCTTCCTCATCCGAAAAGACAAAAATATCTGGATAATCCAGAAGGGCTTGGCGAATGACTGCCTTCATCTGGCTTGTCTTAGCAGTAAATAAGTCTAGCTTTTCCATAGCCAAACGGAGAGCCTTGGCTGTTGCAGCAATTCCAGAAACATTTTCAGTTGTCGAACGATAGTCTCCCTCTTGACCGCCACCTGTTAAAAGAGGCATGATCCTCTTACCAGACTTGATATAGACAAAGCCGACTCCTCGAACACCATGAAATTTATGACTTGAGAAGGTCGCAAAATCCACTCGATCCGTCAAGTATTTTTCAGTCGGAATCTTAGCGAGTGCCTGAACCGCATCAACATGGAAGGAAATGGTCGGCTTATCTGCTAACAGTTTCGAAATAGCCTCAATAGGCTGGATAGAGCCAATTTCGTTGTTAACTGCCATGATGGAGACTAGAGTCGTATCAGGACGTATCAAATCTGCTAATGCTTCAACATCCACAAATCCTTTCTCATCAACTGGAGCAAAATCTATCTCAAAACCTTGACTTTTCAGCCAAAGGGCTGATTCCTTGACTGCTGGATGTTCAATAGCTGATACGATGATGTGCTTGCCAAACTGGGCTTTTTCAAAGGCCACCCCCTTGATGACCCAGTTATCTCCTTCTGTTCCACCAGAGGTAAAGAAGATTTCATCACTCTTCTTCCCAATCAAATCTGCAATTTGCTGCCGGGAAGCATCTAAAATTCGTGTTGCCTGATCTCCCAAACGATGGAGACTAGATGGATTTCCTACAATTTTTGAAGCGACCTGCATGTAGGTTTCAAGTGCTTCAGGATAAGGCTTGGTTGTCGCCGAATTATCAAAGTAGATCATGTTTTCTCACGCTTTCTAAAATCACTCCTTCTATTGTATCACGAAAAGAGACCTGCGACAAGAAAGGGAGGTTTCTCTTTTTTTAAGATTTTTTTAAAGAAATGAGGTATAATAAATCATAATTAAAGGAGAGTATCATGTCTAACTATCGTAGAACTTCAAAACCAAAAACAGAACATATCAAAAAGGGATTTACTGTCTTTCAAAAAACGATTGCTACCATCGGTAGTATCCTTGGTCTCATCACTGCTACTATCACCATCATGAACGCTTTGGATAATAACAAAAACAACAAAAAAGAACCGACGACAACTCAAACAACTGTTGTCAAGGAAATTCAAAAAGAATCCCCTCAGGAAAATACTACTCCTAACAGGGACAACACTTCTACTAAAGAAAATACTCCGCAAGAAGAAACTTCTCAATCCAATAAAAAAGAGGAGAAAAAAGAAGAACAGAAGACAACAACTCAGGACTCTTCTACACCTGCTACAAATAAAGAAACAAGCGATAATGGAACACAGTCAAATACGACGAGTTCTGAAACTAAAACGAACCAGTAATCACAAAAATAACTTCTTTCCAAATTTGGAAAGAAGCTATTTTTTTATTGTTGCAATACTTTTCGTGGTTTGGTTCCCTCAGCTGGACCGATGACACCTGCCATTTCGAGTTCTTCCATCAGGCGGGTCGCACGATTAAATCCAACTGACAAACGACGCTGAATCATCGAAGCGCTAGCTTTCTGGGTTTCGATAACCAAAGCCTTGGCTTCTTCAAAAAGCGGATCGCCACCAGCTTCACCATCAGAAAAATCTCCTTCATTTTCAGGAACATCTCCTGGGTCAAAGCTGTCATCGTAGTCCGCATCTGCCTGAGCCTTGATGAAGTTTACGATACGTTCAACATCATCATCCGAGATAAAGGAGCCTTGCAGACGGACTGGATGATTTTCATCAATTGGTTTAAAGAGCATATCTCCTCGACCAAGCAGTTTTTCTGCTCCATTCTCATCCAAGATGGTTCGCGAATCTGTACCTGATGAAACTGCAAAAGCCACACGAGATGGGACATTGGCCTTGATAAGACCAGAGATGACATCAACCGATGGACGTTGCGTTGCGAGAATCATGTGAATCCCTGCAGCACGCGCCTTCTGTCCGAGACGAATGATGGCATCTTCCACTTCCTTGCTAGCCACCATCATGAGGTCTGCCAACTCGTCCACAATGACAACAATCAAAGGCAGCGGTACTTGTTTGTACTCAGATTGGCTATTATATTCCTCGACCTTGGCATTGTAACCAGCGATATTTCGTACTCCAACCTTAGCAAAGAGTTCGTAACGATTTTCCATCTCATCCACAACCTTTTGCAGGGCCTTGCTGGCCTTGCGTGGATTGGTCACAACTGGAATCAAGAGGTGAGGAATGTCATTGTAAACCGATAACTCAACCATCTTTGGATCCACCATCATAAACTTGACCTGGTCGGGTCTTGCTTTCATGAGAATGCTGGCGATAATACCGTTAACTGCGACTGACTTCCCTGATCCCGTCGAACCTGCAACGAGTAGGTGGGGCATCTTGGAAAGGTCAAAGGTTCGAGCTGTTCCATTGACAGCCTTACCTAGAGGAATTTCGAGGAGATTTTCTGGTTTAGTCTGAGACTGTTCCCAGAGTTCACGGAAGGAAACGGTCGCAATTTCAGAGTTAGGAACCTCAATTCCGACTAAGGATTTACCAGGGATTGGAGCCTCAATCCGAACATCCTTGGCCGCAAGAGCCAGCGCTAAGTCGTCTGCCAGATTGGAAATACGGTTAACCCGTACACCAACTGCTGGCTTGACTTCATACTTGGTTACTGATGGGCCGATTTCAGCCCGTTCCACCGTCACCTTGATACCAAAGCTGGCAAAGGTTTCTTCTAGGATTTTGATATTTTCTCGAACAATCTTCTTTTCCTTGGACTGATCTTTGGGTTTATCTGGCGCAAAGAGTTGCAAGCTTGGTAGCTTGTATTCAAGGGCTTCCTTAGCAGAAAAATCAACCTGTACCTCTTCATCCTCAAAGTCTTCTTCCACATCAGGAACGTCAAAATCAGTTTTAGGGAGGATAATCTCCGGTTCGATCCATTCTTCCTCAGGAATTGGGGGGAAATCGTAGTCTGGTACTTCTGATAAGATTTCTCCCGTTTCAGGATCTACAGGAGGAAGCGGCAGCGCATCCTGTTCTTCTTGTTCTCTCTGAATTCTGGCGGCTTCTTCAGCTTCTTGACGAGCCTTCTCTTCTTCTCTCTTGATGAAGCGTTCCTGTTTTCTCTGTTCCTGTTTTTCCATGAAAGATCTGAACTGAGCTCCAATAAAGGCTGCGACATCGTAAATAGACCAAGGACTAACTAAGAGTGCCCCAACTAGAATCAAGAGAACTCCAATAAAGTACGATCCGATATTTGAGAAAAGAAAGGCTATGGGGATATAAAGTCCAACACCAAGCAGGCCTCCACCAGCGAAGCTAGTCACCCGCATACCAGTCAGGTCCGTCATAACTTGAGACAAGGTCCCTTTTAGAACTGACTGCTCCAAGCCATATTTCCATACCAAGTAGGCCTCAAAAATCAAGAGCAAGCCAGCGAAGATACAAAGAAATCCTGACAGAAGTCCCTCTTGCTTGCGGATCCATTTAAAAAGAAAAAGATAGATGAGGAGGGCACCTATGGCCACATAGGCCAAACTTCCAACCACCAGTCGAATGAGATTGTAAAGAGTGACACCTGCTGCACCGAGTTTAAGGGCTGCAATAATCAATAACAAGGCGATCCCTAAGGAAATCAACATCCTCTGGATAGCCTGTTTTCTTTCAAGTTCTGCTTTAGACGGTCTCCGTCTTGTTTTTGTAGTATTCTTGTTTACCATTCTTTTATTATACCATATTTCACAGCCATTTCGAATAGAGAAAAAGATTGCACCAAATGGTAACAATCTTTCTATTCTAATACTTTTTATGCTTGTGGTTTGCGTAGGTAACCATAAACCACACCACTTACAATTGCGCCAACCAAGACAGAGGCAAGGTAAAGAAGGGCATTTGAAGTTAGAGCGATAACGAAGATTCCTCCGTGTGGCGCCATGAGTTTGATTCCTGCAAGACCAACGAGTCCACCTGCTACTGCAGAACCAAGGATGAAGCTTGGAATCGCACGAGCTGGGTCTGCTGCACCAAATGGAATTGCTCCCTCAGTGATAAATGACAAGCCCATGATGATGTTTGTTAAACCAGAGTTGCGTTCTTCTTTGGTAAATTTATCTTTGAAAAGAAGGGTTGCGACAAAGATAGCAAGTGGTGGAACCATTCCTCCAGCCATAACTGCTGCCATAGCTACAGAACCACCTGAAGAAACAGTCGCTGCAAGCGTACCTGTACCAAAGACATAAGCAGCTTTGTTGACTGGTCCACCCATATCAACAGCCATCATGCCCCCAAGAACGATACCAAGAAGGACAGCTGAACCTCCCCCAAGACCGCCAAGGAAGTCATTCATAGCAGTGTTGATTGCTGCCATCGGGATGTTAACAGCTAGCATGACAAATCCAGTCAAGATTGTTCCAAGAAGTGGCAAGAGAAGGATTGATTTAGCACCTTCAAGTGAACGAGGAACTTTAACGTATTTCTTGATGGCAAGAACCAAGGCACCTGCGATAAATCCACCAACAAGGGCACCTAGGAAACCAGATGAGACACCTGCAAGAGTTGAAGTTGCTTCACCACCTGCGGCATAAGGGATTTTACCAAAGGCAAAACCTTCTTTGGCAATAGCACCAGCAACGAAACCAGCTACCAAACCTGGTTTTTCAGCGATAGAGTAGGCTACATATCCTGCGAAGACTGGAAGCATCAAGCCAAAGGCAGCCCCACCGATTTTCATGAACATAGAAGCGAGTTCATGGTAGGATCCGAGATTTCCAAGACTATCCTGTGGCACACCAAAAGCTCCGTCGATCAAGAAAGCGAGGGCAATCATGATACCACCACCGATAACGAATGGCAACATTTGAGATACACCACTCATCAAGTGTTTGTAGAAAGCTCCACCGATACTTTGTTTTTCATTAGATGCTGTTGCAGCTTTTGCTCCATTAGCAGCACGATAAACTTCAGCATCTCCTGAAAGAGCCAAGTTGATCAATTCTTCAGTCTTACGGATACCGTCTGCAACTGGACGGTTAACCAAAGGTTTTCCATCGAAACGATCCATCTCAACAGCCTTGTCAGCAGCGATGATAACAGCTTTAGCCTTGCGAATGTCTTCTGCAGTTAGTTGGTTACCAACACCGCTAGCACCGTTGGTTTCGACCTTGATCCCAACACCCATTTCAGCAGCTACTTTTTGAAGGGCTTCTTGGGCCATGTAAGTGTGGGCGATACCTGTCGTACAAGCTGTAACAGCTACGATAAAGTCGCTAGAGTCATTAGCAGGTACTTGAACAGGTTCCTCAGCTTTTTCTGAAGCTTGGTCAAAGAGTTCGATAACTTGATCTGCAGATGTTACTTGACGAAGTTTGTCAGCAAAACCATCTTTCATCAAGTATTGAGACAATTCTGCCAAGGCTGCTAAGTGAGTATCATTGGCACCTTCTGGAGCAGCAATCATGAAGAAGAGGTCTGTTGGTTGCCCATCCAAGCTTTCGTAGTCAACACCCTTGTTTGACTTAGCAAAGAGAACCGTTGCTTCTTTGACAGCAGAATTTTTACTGTGAGGCATAGCGATTCCATCACCCAAACCAGTGGAAGTGAGAGCTTCACGCGCTAAAATTCCTTCTTTAAAGGTTTCAAAATCCGTCACGTAACCGTGATCTACCAAGCTATGAATCATCTCTTCGATGACAGCTGTTTTTTCAGTTGCCTGTAAATCCAGCAACATGACATCTTTTCTCAATAGGTCTTGAATTTTCATCGTTTTTCTACCTCAACTTTTTCATATGTTTCTTTAATAAAGTCCGCTGTTGCCAAGTCATCTGAGAAGGTCGTTGCTGTGCCACAAGCAACTCCCCATTTGAAGGCTTCTATTGCGTCTTTTGATTTGACAAATTGACCTGTAAATCCAGCTACCATAGAGTCACCAGCCCCGACTGAATTTTTGACTGTTCCCTTGATAGGTTTGGCGAAGTAAGCTCCCTCAGATGTGACAAGAAGAGCACCGTCGCCAGCCATGGAGATAATAACGTTTTGAGCTCCTTTGGCCAGTAACTGACGAGCATAGTTCTCGATTTCATCTAAACTTTCGAGTTTCACTCCAAAGATAGCTCCAAGCTCGTGATTGTTTGGTTTAACCAAAAGTGGCTGGTAGTCCAAACTATCAATCAAGGTCTGTCCTTCAAAGTCACAAACCACTTGCGCACCAGTCTGGCGTGTCAAGGCAATCAAATCTTTGTAAATAACATTACCTAGATTCTTAGCACTCGAACCCGCAAACACAACCGTATCATCTGCTGTCAGACTAGACAAAATAGCTTTCAACTCTTCTAGCTGAGCCGGTTCCACATTTGGACCAGTCCCGTTGATTTCTGTTTCTTGGTCTGCTTTAATCTTGACATTGATGCGAGTATCTTCTGCTACTTGGACAAAACGAGTTTCGATTTCTTCCTCTGTAAGGGTATCTGTGATAAATTTACCAGTAAAACCTCCGATAAATCCAGTCGCAGTATTTGGAATACCCAAGCGTTTCAAAACACGACTGACATTGATTCCTTTCCCACCAGCAAACTTATCATCACTGTCCATACGATTGACACTACCGACTTGAACTTGGTCCAAGCGCACGATATAGTCAATGGATGGATTGAGTGTGACTGTATAAATCATACTTCTATTACCTCCGTTTTCTTCTTAATAGCCTGCAAGAGCTCATGCCCTTGACTTGTGATGACAATAGCGCGTTTAAGTGGTGCTACCTTGGCAAAGCAAGTTTGTCCAATCTTAGACGAATCCACTAAGACATAGGTTTGTTTGGCATTCTCTAAAATAGCACGCTTAACGGCTCCCTCCTCCATATCAGGAGTCGTATAATAACCATCGTCTACACCATTCATCCCAACAAAGGCACGGTCAAAGTGCAATTGATTGATTTGGTTAAGAGCAACACCACCGATACATGCATCTGTTGCCATCTTGACACTTCCTCCAACCATGACAGTTGGAATCTGTTTTTCAACCAACTGAACCGCATGGTGAATGGAGTTGGTCACAACTGTAATATTCTTATTAACCAATTCCTTAATTAAAAAAGCAGTTGTCGTTCCAGCATCGATAAAAATGACATCTTTTTCCTTAATAAGAGAGGCTGCTTTCTGAGCCAGTAGCTTCTTCTCTTGAAGGTTTTTGACAGATTTTTCTTGGATGGTTTCTTCTTCCTGCAAGGAGTGGGGCAATTCTGCTCCACCATGCACACGGCGAAGTTTGTTTTCCGCCTCCAGCTCATCCAAATCTCTTCGAACCGTTGATTCTGATGTTTCTAATAGACTAACCAATTTTTCTAGGGAAACTACATGATGTTGATTTAACTCCTCTAAAATCAGTTGCTTCCGCTCAGTTTTTAACACCAAATCACCTCCTGTTATCGTTTACACTATTCATTCTAGCACAATTTCTATCAAAGTCAAGCATTTTTTATCATTTTCTTTCAATTTCTATCATTTTTCTTATTTCCAAAATTTTTATTGCAAGATAAGTGGCTTTATGGTAGACTATTTGAGTAAGTATTGGAAGATTACTCAAGAGGCTTAAGAGGCCGTGTTGGAAACGCGGTAGGCGTGTAACAGCGTGCGTGGGTTCGAATCCCATGTCTTCCGTAGAAAAAAGAAAAACTGCACCTCAATGCAGTTTTTTTATCGTTCTAAGAACAATACATAGAAATGAAAGGCTGAGTTACTCTAACTATCACACTATTTTTTTCTGTATCCTTCCCTATCCTAGAATCACTTTGATTTCATAAAAAAACAAGTAGTTTATTAGGACTACTTGTTTTTCTTCTAAATCTTGTGATTAGATATTGCTTTTATCTTTTTTATCTGAAGATTTTTCTGTTGATTTATCAGTGGATTTGTTTGAAGATTTATCAGAAGACTTGTCTGTTGATTTATCATTAGACTTAGTTGAGTTTTTACGGACAATTTTATCATAACCTTCTGTATCATCAAGCAACTCTGTCGCCAAAGTACGGTAATCTTCTTGAGAAATCAGCCAGTTTCCATCCTTATCCTTTGTTAATTTGATTTCAGTATCAAAATCACCAGTAGTGAAAGGTGTATGAGCTAAGTTAGGGTCAACGTCACTGTAGGTTGAGAAATCTTTCTTAAATAGATGCTCAAAAATCCAGTAAGAAACCAATGTTTGGTAACGCTTGATGTCAACGTTTGAACCAGCTTGATTGTATTTACCTAGGTTATCAACACCTCCAATAAGAGTAGTGAGAACTTCCCTTGTAGATGAAGCCAATCCTTTAGAGTGTAACTTCTTAGAGTTGAAAGTAACAGTCGCTGTATTTCCTGATTCATCAACCTTCACGTCTTTAACAGTGTAAGAACCGATATCTTGATATAATCTACGTCTCATCTTCAAGAAACCTGAAATGGTTTCTTCTGGAGTTTCTACAGGGAAATCTTTGTGCCATTGTACTGAATAGGTAGATGCAGGTGAAAGCCCTTCTTCTTTGATTTTTTCACTTGTTTGTACAGCAAATACTGCCTCAGTCCATTTTTCATAAGTGTCGCCATAAATCTTCTTAAATCGAGCAGAGTCGCTAGTAAGAACTGAGTCTAAGAGAATCTCAGCATCTTTTGTAACTTTTTCTTTAACTTCTGCAGCTTCATCTTTCTTCTCAACTTGTTCCGTATTCTCCTTGTTATCAGAAGAAGCTTCAGATGACTGATTAGAAAATACAGAACATGCACCCAAGACAACTGTTGAAAGTGCTAAGATACTTAGTAACTTGATCTTTTTCATGTTTCACCTCTTTATGAAAATTTACTCTTGGAGACTACCTCCAAGGATAGTTTTTTAGAAAAACACTGGGTTTATCTAACGGAGAATGGGGGATTCGAACCCCCGCGC